>USPI01000016.1 GCA_900556535.1 uncultured Eubacteriales bacterium
GGATTTCAAAGGGACTTGGTCGCCGGCGCAAAGCTGCGTATAAATGCGAGAATAAGATGGAGTGGTTGACATCATGGAAATGCGAGAACAGGAAGAACGTCTGAAAGAAAGAGTGTATTCTCATTTTGAAAATGAGCTTGCCGACTTAACCGCGCTCGCCGAACAGTCACATAAATATGTTTTGTCCGGGGCATATGATGATCAGGATCGTTTTATGGCATACAGTCAGGCAAGCAAACACCGGGAGCAGAAAGAGGAGCTGCGCAAAGCATATTTAGCGGTATACTCCTCGCCTTATTTCGCTCACATGGGTCTTCGTAACGAGGACGGCGCGGTTGAGCATATGCTGCTGTCTGACTGCGCCGACCTCGATCAGGTTATCTGTGTCGGTGCGGATGCATATCTGGTTCCGTTTAAGCAGAGCAAAGACAGGCCCATGCTTACAACGCTCTTTCACGAGTATCAGAATTGCAAGGCTGAGACATTTTCCGTTCGTCATGATGTCGGACCGGACAGGGAGCCGTTTGAAGAGGAACTGACCGTGACCCTGATTCGCAATGTGAAGATAGACAGGCGTCAAATTCTCGGCATTACGCAGCTGATTCCTCGCATGGCTTCTGACGAAACGTTTGAGCTGCCTACCGCAGATGCGGTGTTGGCGCGCAGACTTGAAGAAAATCGCTCCGATGCAAAGCTCCGCAATATAATAGCGACGCTTCAGAGAGAGCAGTTTGATATTATACGATACGATCTTAACAGAAGCTTCGTTGTACAAGGGTGCGCCGGATCCGGCAAAACGCAGTGTCTTATTCATCGCCTGTTCTTCCTTCGCGACAGCGTCGGAGAAATCGGCTGGGACAAGGTGCTGCTCATTACGCCCTCTCAGTTGTTTCGCAATTACTCAATGGAGCTGATGCGCCGATATCATCTCGCCGGTATCAGTAATTGCTCGCTGTCGCAATTCTATGTCTCTCTGCTGCAGGCATACGACCACAGATCAACTATATGCCGTTTGATGTCCTTAAAGACATACAGAGCGTCGGAACGGGACGGTTTAAATTCGTTGTTGCCGGCTTACGCAATGTTGTGCGGTTCAACAGAGATGCCGCCTTAGGCAACAACAGCGTGCTGACGCACCTGAGTTCCCTGACAGTCACTCCGTTCAAGGCGTCCGATGCCAGAGAGCTTTTGCAGGTCCCTCTTCATTACCTCGGTTTCCGGTTCCAGGATGACAGCAAGACAGATATGCTGATTTCGAATATTTTCGGAACTACAAACTACTTCCCAGGCTTGCTTCAGCTCTACTGTACCAAGCTGATTGAAGCGATGCGGCATGATTACGCCGGATACAACGAAGCAGACACACCGCCGTATTTGATCCGCGAGGAGCACATTAAGAAGGTTTTGGCCGACAAAACACTTGAGGATCAGATTCGAGAGAAATTTGAAATTACTCTGAAGGTCGATGATGACGATTACTATTATCAGATCGCCCTCCTTGTAGCCTTCCATTATCACAATATGAAGCCTCAAAGCGGATGCAGTCCGCAGAGCCTTTGGGCTATTGCAAATGATTACGGCTTGCGGAAGATTTCCGCTCTGTCCGTTGAGGAGATAAGGGCGCTGATGGAGGAGCTGCGTGAGCTCAACGTTCTGCAAAAGGTGGGAAACGGAAGCTATCGTTTCACGCGTCTCAGCTTCTGCGAAATGATGGGCTTGCCCGGTGATATCGATGACAAAATAATAGCCTATTCAACGGAGGAGTGATTATGGACAGAATTTGGTGGGAACAAATCACTAAAGCGTCACTCTTATGCCGAAAGGTCATCGATGCTTTGACGGACGGCGACAGCGTAATCCTCCGGCTCTCACAGCACGTTCCGTGGTACGAAACTTTTGCCGACATCATTTGCGAGGGAATTGTGAACAACGGGATCCCAAGGAGTATATCTTATGCCGACGGGACGCAATGCGCGGGGAAAAATCTGCTGGAAACATACTGCAAAAAAGAAATCCGCATGAAATACCGCGTAGGAAAATCCTATGCAGCATTTCTTGCGGAGCAGGACGCAATTACTCTCAATTCGACGATCGTATGGGTAAAAAATGTGGATGCTCGCACGCTGAGCTCGTGGCTGTCTTTTATCCGGGAATACAACCGAAATCTTCCGGAATTCCGGCAAGGCGCCCTGTTTCTCCTCGAGATGCACGGAGATGAGCCGACAATGAGCGGCAAACATATTCGGTGCATAGATTTCTCTTCGGAGATATCTGCCTATGATAAATACACATTTTGTGCATTGGCCAGCTCGTCTGCTCCGACCGACAATCGCCTCAAGCCATATTTAGCCGAGCTGGTTTCGACAGTCTGCGCGGACGATGTTGAGCTTTGCGCGCGGTGTATCAGCGACGGTGTGGAGTTTGCAAACGACCCTATATCGTACGTTCACCGAATATCAGAAGAAGCAACCCGCAGTGACGGTACACCGTTCGAAGCGGAAATAGAGCCGGAGGAACTGCGGCACCGCGTTTGGGAAAGCCAAATACGCACGCTATTTCCGCTTATTGAACGCTTTCGGATGCAGTTTGTTAAGGACCACCACGAAGAGATCAGGCAAGAGCTTCCAAAGGAAACGGCTTTCGGCGAGATCATAGCGGAGCCGGAGGCTGCGGAAATCGGGCTGCTGTATTATTTGGCGGGAAGCTATGCCGGGCGGACGCGAGACAGCGCGGAATGGGCACGGCTGATTTCAAAGAAGCTCGAAATGAGCTGGCTCACCTTAACCCGCTGCCTTTTGAGACGGTATATAAGCTGCTCACCGGAAATGCCAAGCAATAAAGTCTGTATATGCAGAGCGGCAAGGCATTCAACGCACTCGCGTTATAGATCCCTGATAGTTCTTGGTATGGTATAATCCACGAGCATCACGCTCAAGCTGGGACTGAGTTATAGTTCCCTGATAGTTCTTGGTATGGTATAATTTATGGGGTTTAGTTGGTTGAGGTATTAGTAGTTATAGTTCCCTGATAGTTCTTGGTATGGTATAATGCGCGTTCCTTGCACATGTACGCGGCGAGTGTTATAGTTCCCTGATAGTTCCTGGTATGGTATAATTCTGTCGCTATGAATGGCGCTGCACAATACGTTATAGTTCCCTGATAGTTCCTGGTATGGTATAATACAACACCGCGACATATAGCACACAGACCCGTTATAGTTCCCTGATAGTTCCTGGTATGGTATAATCGCATGATGTACTGCGACCACGGCGTTTCAGTTATAGTTCCCTGATAGTTCCTGGTATGGTATAATTGAAAATGAAACAGGTACAAGGCCAAAGGCGTTATAGTTCCCTGATAGTTCCTGGTATGGTATAATAGATGCTATCAGGATGATAACGTAATAAAAGTTATAGTTCCCTGATAGTTCCTGGTATGGTATAATAGGCTATCGAAAAAGTACCGCTTTATCAATTGATAAGGCGGTACTTTTTTCTAAAAAATCGACAGCTGCTCGCACTGAAATGCGTCATCTGCCTCGGTTAATTTTCCGAGAAGGATATCGATCGCCTCAAACTGCTTTTCCGTTATGACCAAAAGGCGTATTGAGCCGTTTTCGGGCAAATTCAGCTTTATTCTTGTGCGGTGCTTTGCAACTGCGTCCATACCGTTGCAAACGCGGGCATAGACGGAATACTGGATCATATGGTATCCGTCGTTAAGCAAAAAATTCCTGAAACGGGTGGCAGCGCGCCGCTCGTTTTTGCTTTTGACCGGCAGGTCAAAAAAGACAAGTATCCTCATAAACTTATTCATATTTATGCTGCCCAAGCTCAATGACCTCGGGCAGGCGCAGCACGGCCTTGCCGTCGAAAAGCGAGCGGGAAAGGCTGCGGACAAGGCGCTCTATCGCATAAGAGGCGCTGTGATGCTGCCCTCCGGAGATAATGTCGAGGTTCAGACTGTTAAACAGCTGCCGCTTTAGCTGAGGCGTGAGCTCAAGGTCGTTCTCGGTGATAAGATAGTATGTCAAGAGGTCGATGAGCGGGCGAAACGGCTCCATAATGTCATCGGCAAGGTTAAAACCGTTGAGCGTGCTTTTGTGATGCAGACCGAGGGCGGGGACGAAGCCGTAAACGGCAAGGCATCGGGCAGCGCAGCCTCTTATTATCGCGTAGCCGTAGTTTAAGGCCGAGTTGATGACGCTCTCGCTCCCCCTTGAAAAGCCCTCGTCAAACAATGCGGGGAAATATCTTTGAGCAGCAAGAGCTTCAACGTTGTCCGGGTCGCCCGATTTAACGGTTTCGGACATTCGCATTAGCGCGTCCGCCGCCCTGTCCTTTCCGCAAAGACGCAGCACGGCCGACTGATTTGCAATTTTTGAAATTACTATCTGCTGCCAAAGCCGTTTTTTCAGAGGCTCCGTCGCCTCAAGCTGAGCTTTAAGAACACCGAGGGCCCTGCTGTGCTGCGAAAACGGCTCAAGCACGGCGCATGGCAGGTGCTTTTCATCGCATATAAAAACGGCGCAGCCGCTTTGCCCGAGGTGGGACAAAGCGGCTGCGGTGATGCTGGAGGCTCTGCTTTCGATAAGAAGCGCAGAAATATCCTCGACGGCTACGCTGTGCGTGCTGTCGGTTTTAATTATAAGCTGCTTATTTTTCAAAGAGATCTGAGCGGGGCTTTCGATGATGATATTGCGGAATGCCATAATCAGCTCCTTTTCATGTTAAACGGCTGCCTTACTTCCTTTTTGACCTTGTGATATTCGCCAAGCACATCCACGGTGTATTTTTCGAGCTTTTCGAGCGTCATTACGCCGATACCTCTGGCCTCATAGCTGTGGTCGTGCGTGATGCACGTTATGGCGCCTGTCGAAATATCGGTGCCCTTATAATACAGCATGAGCGATTTTTCCACGACTGTAGGCGGCAGAGAGCTGCCCTTTTGGCACACGCTGAGCTTTATGCCTTTTTTGTGAGTTGCGCAGATCAGGTCGTTGGGATACAGGGAGAAGATGAAATCGTCATCGGAGACCTCACGCCACTCCGAATACGGCTTGTGAGCGGCGACCGCTCTGTTCGGAAGCTCCGGCTTCAGCGTATCGGCAACGTAGATCGGCACGAGCAGGTATTTTCCGCCCGCAAGGAACACGTCAACTCTGACCATGGAATCATTGCCGGCAACTCCTTTTCCTCCGTGAACAGGTACGCCGAGCGTTGCAGACTCGCATATCTTGACCTTCTTTACGACGGGACCGGGCGTGCCGTCGCTTTTCGGCTTGCGGAATCCGTCGGCGAAGGCGGCTTTCGCGTCCGCGCCGCACTCGATCAGCCTTTGCCGCAGCGCATTGTACAGCAGCCGGTCGCTGTCGGGATCGTAGTAGCCGTCGATCTCGCCGTTTTTGAGCTTGAGCTCCGTAAGCGGTTTTTTGATGATCAAAAGACCGTTTTTGAGCTCTCTCGGACTCTTGACCGTATCCAAATGCGCGGCTCCCGTGACCTTTCGCTCCGGCATTCTCGAAACGAAAACAGGCTCGGGCAGAGGCAGTCCGCTTTCGGCGTAAAACGGAAGGCGCAGATCGTTTATCACCCTCGCGGGGTCGTTTGCGAGCCTTGCCTCAAGCTCCTTTCTGAAATCATGCCACGGATACGGGAAGGTGCGGAGCACCTCGCCGGTGCCGCTGTCAACGGCTATGCTGCCGGAGGACGTATGCATATACTCACATTCGCGGAATCGGGCATAGCGCGACACCTGCTGTATCATCGCGTCGGTCGTGCAGGCGATAACTACCGCATCGACAGCGTGATGAAGATCGCCGTCTTCCCTGATCTTCGTTATGCCCCATCTTTTGCGCATATAAGAGGTTATGACGCCGTTTACCGCGGTGACCTTCTTTTTTCGCCCGCACCGGGACTCGGCAAACTCCAGATTGTCGGCTATGTAATTCAGCAGGAAGCGGGACATCGTCTTAGTGTCCTGAAGGTTTCTCTCCTTAAAGCCCGCCGCCTCCGCATCCGTCAGATTCTCCTTCAGCAGCAGCTTGCGCTTGCGCGGATCCTTCACGTTGTTGTTGACCCAAACGATGAAGTCGTCTCTGCGCTGCCCCGTCAAATACTGAAGCGGCAGCCTGTTGCCCTTGTTTCGGTTTTCTTCGGTAAGAACAAGAACCTTGTTCTTGCGGCTGTCGTCAAAGCTTATGCTGTACGGAACGATATGATCGACCTCGGCGTAGTTTGGCGCAAACAGCTTTTCAAGCGAAAGCTGCCTGAGCGAGTACATACACACTCCGCCCTGCTCCTCGTACAGACGGAGCTTGACCAGATCGAGCCCTGTCGGGTTTCTCTTGCCGTACTCGGTTTTTATGCGCTCGAGCAAGCGTTCATTTTTTGCTCTGTTTTCGTCGTTTTCGCGCTTGAGCTTATTGCGCTCGGAAAAATCGTTTGCCATTTCCCGCGCCAGCTCAATATTTATAAACGTCGGGCTGCCGCCCTGCTTTCGGATAATCGCGTTCAAGACCTTTACGGTCTGCGAGATAGCCCTGCGGACAACGGGGATTGTTATCTCGGCGTAGTCGTCCTCGGTTGGGTGAAGATACATCGCTCTCTCGCCCGCGTTGTGGGCTCTGAAATCTATTCCTGCGGCTGCGCAGGCTTCGTTATAGTTCATTCCGCGCTCAAGGAAGGGGATGAGCATATCGCAGGCCTTGACCGAGATGTGACCGAACTTGGAAAAGCTGCCGATGGAATCTGCGGCGGCAATGTCAAGCTCGTCAAGTCCGGCAGACTCAAGATAGGCTCTGATTTTATCCGAGGTCTTGTACAGCGAGAGCGCCGTTCCTATCGCGTTGCGCTGCTCACGCGGCATCATCGCAAAGCGCCCCTTGGAAATTCTGTCGATCTCGGTGCGCATTTGATGGTAAGCCTTCATAGAGCCGAGCTTTTCCTTCTTTTCCGTTTGCTCGACCGTTGAATCGTTAGGGTAGCGTATGTTGAAAAGCTCGTTGTCGCTCAGCCCGAGCTCCTTGCGGAGCTTTGCGTAGGACACGTCCTTTGCCATATGCGCAAGCTCGATCGTCCTGCTGCGCTGCTCATCGGTCAGCTTGCTTACCTCGCCGCCGCGGATGATTCGAATGTGATTGACCTTCTCCAGCAAGGAGAAATATTCGAAGGAATAGGTCGCCCTTGCCGCTCTCGGCTCGTCGGGGAAGAATGTGCACCGTCCGACCATGCGCTCGATTTGGCTGCCGCCGTATGGGCTGTTGCCGCCCGGCCCCTCGTCAAATGAGCGCTGACCGAGAAGAATGTCAAGATAGCGGTTTTCCAGCTCCTCGCTTGCCGCCGTCGAGCCAAGACTGAGCTGCGCCGAGAATATTGCTCTGACTTCGTCGGCGACCATCTCCCGCTTCACCGTGGTGATGTATTCCCCGCCCTTATTGCGTTTGTGATCCTTAAACACCTCGTCGCGGAAGAACATTTCGCCGACAGTTCGGTAACCATGCTTTTGCATACGGGCAACATTCTCGTTGACCGCATCAAGCAGCAGCCCGTCCTCTTTTGACACGCCGCCTTTGCGGTTTGACCTAAATCCTCGCCGCTGTGATATGTGCAGGAGTATTCTTGCGAGCTCGGCTCCGCAGAGCTGCTCGTCAAGCGCTCTTGTGCGCAAAGCGTAGATATCCTCAAGCTGCCCGTCAAAAAGCGAGTCCAGCTCGCTTGGGGTGACGACTCCGCTTGATACCAGCAGGCTTCTGATGCGCTCGTTTCTGTGGCGATGTCTGCGCAGCCGCCGTCTTGCGCTGCGCGCGGCTCTTCGCGGCGCGGCGAGAGATTCGCCGGTTTTGGGCTGTTCGGCTGCGGTAAATATCCTCGAGCCCATTCCGATTATTCCGCAGGGTCTTTCGTTGCCGTCAAGAGCTAACGCAGCCCAGCCGACCGAGGTTATGCCTATATCAAGTCCGATTGCATATGGGAGCATGGGTAGACCTCCTTTTTGCTTATGCTGCCATATTACACCATTCGGTACAAAATTGCAATAAAGAGATAACGCCCCGCATAAAGCGAGGCGTTAGAGCTCTTCGGTTTACTACCTTATTATAGTAACCTAAATAGTTCTTGGTATGGTATAAGAACTGTATATATATTACATCACGGCGCTGCAAATTGCAACAGTTTTCTTAAAAGTATGGACTGCGGTGGCTTTTTAGCATATAAAGCGTGCCGTTGTTTCCCAAAATGCCTGTTGATGTGCCCGTGCTCGGCGGTGCAATTCCAAATAATTCCGTGAAGTTTTCGACACGAATTGGTTGAAACTGGGTTGAAAATGTAACTTTTATGTCATTTTCGGGGTGAAAGGTCGAAAAGTAACAAAAATATTACAACGCGCTCGACAATATTCTTGTGCCACAGAGTTGGGAATGTGGTAAATTTAAAGGAGAAAGGCGCCCCTTTTGCCCGAAATTGTGCAAAGCCGCGCCATGAGGAAATATTGGGAGGAAGTTAAATGGAGACCATGACACGAGTTTTGATCGCGGACGCCGACGCCGATTTCAGACGCCTGTTCGCAGAGATTTTAAACCACGAGAAGCGCACCGAGTGTGTCGGCGGCACGGACAACGGCGCGGAGGCGCTCGCGCTCGTCGAGGAGCTAAAGCCCGACCTGCTCGTACTGGACTTGGCGTTGCCGGAGCTTGACGGAATCGAGATTCTGCGTCGCCTGCCCGAAGTGTGCCCCACGACGAAAGCCGTCGTCGTGAGCGCGATGTACAGGGGCGAAATCGTGGGTCAGTGCTCTGCTTTGGGGGCGGATTATTTCGTGCCGAAGCCCTGTGACATCGACGTGCTGCTTGAGCGCGTGCGAATGATCGGCGAGGCGAAATCGGAGGCGATTTTCACGCCGCAGGACGTGAATCTTGAGGCGCTCGTGACCGATATGATACACGAGATCGGCGTGCCTGCACACATAAAAGGCTATCAATATCTGCGCGAGGCAATTATGCTTGCGGTGAATGATATGGACATCATAAACGCCGTGACGAAGGTGCTGTACCCCACCGTTGCGAAGAAATTTGACACCACGCCCTCGCGGGTGGAGCGCGCGATTCGCCACGCCATCGAGGTCGTGTGGGATCGCGGGGACATTGAGGTGCTGCAAAGATTTTTCGGCTACACCGTGTCGAACATCAAGGGCAAGCCGACCAACTCCGAGTTCATCGCCATGCTCGCCGACAGCCTCACCCTGCGCCTGAAGCAAGGCGCGACGAAGTGAAAATGCGCTAACCCGTCCACCCCGTTTGTCTGCCGTGAAAAAACACGACGTCCGACGATGTGCACTTGCAAAGCAGGAGAATTATGGTATGATGGTTTTTGTGGGGACGCTGCCGTTTGCGGCACCCCCACAAAACAAAACGCGGGAGGCGGGAGGATGAACAAAGAGAATTTGGACAGGCTTATGGCTCGCTACGAGGACGACCTCGACAGGCTTTACGACAGAGGAAGCCACGACGAGCTGTTCAAGTGGCGCGCGATGCGGTGCTGGCGCGAGCAATGGTTCAAGCCGGACGGCACGTTTGCGACATTTGCAGACCGCTTCACGGCGGCGAAAAAGGAATTTTCCCTGTTCATCGACGGCTCACGGATGCACCCCAGCACGGGCATCATAAAGCTCTGCGAATATGAATCGAAAGAGGTCGAGCGGTTGTTCCGCGAAGTGCTGTTTGCCGACGCGCACGGCGACGCTGCCGTCGTGCAGGACAACATGGATAGGTTCATCGACGGCTATGAGTGCCTGCGCAAAAAGTACTGCCCCACAAACTGGTCATACAAGCAGGATCGGCACTCCGCGTCCGTGTTCCTTGCCATGAACGACCCCGATCTTAACTTCGTTTACAAGGCGAGCGTGGCGCGTGAGATGGCAAGGTACGTCAATTTCGGGTGGGATATCGGCTCGGGAACGAGCTTCAGCCTGCCGAACTATTACAAGCTGTGCGAGGAGCTCACTGCGGCGCTCAGAGAGCGCGAGAGCCTGATCGAGAAGCACCTTTCGAAGCTCGGCTCCGAGCATTACAGCGACGGCTCGCTGCACCTGCTGGCGTTCAATTTCATGTACTGCTGTTACACCTACGATTACTACAAGGATCTCACGCTGCCGTTTGCGGGCAAAGCAGCGCACAGAAAAGCCGCGGCGGAGCAGGAACAGGCACGCCGTGAGGCCGAGCGCCTTGAGCGGCTCTCGGAGCTTGAGCGGCAGCTTTCGGCGCTTGAGCGAGACTGCGACGAGGCGGCGGAAATATCCCTGACGGGCGTGCGCGTAACGGCGGATAAGTACGGCGAGGGAGTCGTTATCGGGCAGGACGGGAACAGGATCTCCGTCCGCTTTGCCGAGGAGGAAAAATCATACGTACTGAGCAGCCGTTTTTCCGCACGGCCGCGCTTTGAGGATGATGAATACATCGTTTCCGTGTTCACGCGCTACGGCACAGCTCAGGAGAGGATGAAGTACATCCGCAAGGAGCTTGAGTTGCTGCTTGCGTAACAGCACACACGTGAAAACCGCTCCCCTGTCTCGGACGGGGGAGCGGCTTTACTTTCTGTGCTTATTTAAAAACAAAATACAGCGTCACGCACCAGCTCAGCAGCGCAAAGAGCATCGCCGCAACGAGAACGCGCAGGCTGTGCTCATTTTCGAGCTCCTGCTGCGCACCGGCGGCCTCGGACGCGCCGAGAAGATAGGCTCTGTACAGCGCAATAAAGCGGCGCGAGTCCTCCGCTCCCGCTGCGCGGGCCTGTGCTGCGGTCTTTCTGAAAATCGGGTGCATCTCCATCGTGTGTCTCCATATCAAATAGTATATGGCTATAATTATACTATACGCAGAGGATATTTCAAGACACAAATTTTCCCGCTAACGGCATTTGAACAGCAGCATCCCGCCCGTCATGAGCGCAAGCCCCGCGTACTTATGCCATGTAAAGGCGAGCCTTTCGCTGCCCATGAGCCCGAAGGCGTCGATGCAGGCGGCGACGAGAAGCTGGGATATCAGGATGACCGACACCGCGAGCGTCGTGCCGAGGCTTTTTATGCCGAGCATGACGGTGACGGTGATGACGATGCCGAGCACGCCGCCGAGCCAATAGAGCTTGCTGACCTGACCGAGCTGCGAGAAGCTGCCCTGCCGCCAGAACATCAGCACGGCGAGCGCGAGCGCAAACGCGGTGCCCTGCACGAAGGCGTTGGCCTCCATGGTGCCGATCCCCTCGCCGAGGCGCGTGTTCATGACTCCCTGCACGCTCATCGCCATCCCCGCGGCTATGCTGAAAACAATACCGAGCAGCATACTTTCCATCCCCTCCGAATTTTTCTCATGTTTTTTTCACGCAGCTATTGATAAGCCCGCTGCAATGTGTTAAAATCCGTATCACAAGCACAAATGTCATCGTATCGCACACAGGAGGCTGAATAATGGCGAACGCAAGACCCAAATATTATCTGGTCGAGGCAACGGCGCTGCCGGAGGTTTTCGTGAAGGTCACGGAGGCCAAGGCACTGCTGGAAACGGGCGAGGCGCGCACGGTCGCGGAGGCCGTGGAGCGCGTTGACCTGAGCAGAAGCGCGTTTTATAAATACAAGGACTGCATCGCGCCGTTTCGTGACATGAAGCGCGACGCTATCATGACCTTCCACATAAAGCTGCACGACAAGCCCGGCAAGCTTGCGTCCGTCCTGTCTATTTTTACCGAGTCGGGCGCAAATATACTCACGATAAACCAGTCGATACCGGCAAACGGCGTCGCGCTCGTGACCATTTCCATCGCACCGGAAAATCTCACGCTCAGCAGCGACGAGCTGATGGTGCGGCTGACCTCGATGCCGGGCGTTGTGGGCATTGAGCTTATGGCAGGCTGAACGTTTCCGAATATGATGAAGTAGGGCAATGACCCTACTTCTTTTTATTTGGGTGATGATATGCTTACAATACAAAAATTCGGCGGCAGCTCACTTGCCGATGCGCAAAAGCTGCGCGCCGCGGCGTGCGATGCCGCGCAAAAGCTGCGTGACGGCGGGCAGCTCGTCATCGTCGTATCCGCGCGCGGCTCGACAACGGATGCGCTCATTTCCGAGGCGGGTGCAATAGACTCCAACGCCGGCGCGAGGGAGCTCGACGCACTTTTGAGCACGGGCGAGCAGTCCTCGGCGGCGCTCATGGCGATGCAGCTTTCCGCCATGGGAATCGCAAGCGTTTCGCTCACGGGGCAGCAGGCGGGGATAAAAACCGACCTCAGTCACGGCGACGCGAGGATTACGGGTATCGACACCTGCCGCATAATGCGCGAGCTCGGCGAGGGGAAAACAGTCGTCGTCGCGGGCTTTCAGGGCGTAAATTCGCGCGAGGACATCACGACGCTCGGTCGCGGCGGCTCGGACACCACGGCGGTGGAGCTCGCGGCGGCGCTCGGCGCGGACAAATGCGAGATATGCTCCGACGTTGACGGCATCTACACGGCTGACCCGCGGCTCGTGACGGGGGCGCGGAAGCTTGAGCGCATCGACTACCGCGATATGCTGCTGCTTGCGCGAGGCGGCTCGCAGGTGCTCCACTCGCGCAGCGTCGAGGCAGCGATGAAAAACGGCGTCGAGGTCGAGCTGAGATCAAGCTTCGTTAAGCGCGCGGGCACCGTTTTGACGCGGCTGGAGCAAAGACCCGCGGTCTGCGGCGTGACGCGCGATGCTTCCCGCGGGAGCGTCAGCATCGTTGGCGCGGGCGTGGACGCGGGCCTTCTTGCGGACATCGCGGCGCAGCTTGCGCACAGCGACATCGTCATTCTCGACACCTCGCTCGAACCGGGCGTGTGCACCCTCACGGTTTCGCCCGAGCAGCTTCTGCCGGCGTTGGAGCTGAGCCACGCTCTGCTTTTCTGCTGAAATATTTGCGCGGTTTCGCCCCTCGGAGCGGTTCTCGGCGGCATTTCGGAATATATTTTTACGCAATCGGCGCGAATTATGGTTTGCATAAGCGGGTGATTTGTGGTATGCTGAAATGACAGCACAAAAGAAGGAGTTGAGTTCATGGATCGCAAACAGTTTGACAAGATCCGACAAGAAAATCCGTTCATGCCGCTCAACGACGTCGTTCATGAGCTTATATTGCAGGAGATAATCAGCTTTTCCGTCATGCCGGGCAGCCGCGTGAGCGAGAGCAGCATCGCGCAGGAGCTGGGCATAAGCCGCTCCCCGGTGAAGGCGGCGCTCGAAAAGCTCGCGGCGAGCAATTATATAAAGATCCAAAACAGCCGCTATTACGTTGCCGAGTTCAGCAAGAAGGAATACGACGAGATATGCGACTTCACGGATATGATAGAGACCTATGCCGCGGGCGAGGCGGCGCTGAACATAACGCCCGAGCAGCTAAGCGAGCTGTACGCCATGGCGCACAGGCTCCAGGACACCTATGACGAGGCGTTTCACAAGGGCAAGGACTTCGTGTTCAAAAAGCTGCTCGAGCGGGAGATAGAGTTCCATTTCTCCGTCGTCAAGGCATCGGGCAACAGCCTTATTACCGATATCTACGACCAGATGAAGTACCGCCTTTTCCGCTGCCGCAGCTACCTGCTGTTTTCGCGTCCCGACGGCTTTTACGACACGGTCGATAACGACCATGTTTTCATCTGCGATATTCTCAAGTTCGGCGACCGCGACATGGCTGCCGCCGCCGTGCGCCGCCACCTCGGCGTTTCGCGCTCCGGCATCGAGCGATACAACCTGCTCGATCAGGCAGACAAAAAATAAGCGCAAAACCGCTCCCGACGTTTTCAGATCGAGAGCGGCTTTTTAACGAAAAAATACGCCGAAGCGCGAAAAAAGCCTCTGCCAACAGGAGAAAGGCAGAGGCTTTTTTCGGTTTGTTGTGTTGCGCTGCATCGCGGATTGAGGAGCTCCGCAATGCCGAACAAGCAAAGAAAAGAGAGATGGAAAGAAGAATCAAACGAATATTTGTTAT
>USPI01000017.1 GCA_900556535.1 uncultured Eubacteriales bacterium
GTGCTTATTTAGCATAAGCTGTTCTTACATTATCTAATTTTCAAGGTACTCTCGCTCGCCGCAAGCGGTGAGCTTTTATATATTAGCAGATTCGTCACAACTTGTCAAGAACTTTTTCAAAACTTTTTAAGTTTTTGTTTTGCTCTCGTTCGTCGTTTTCCGAAGTGCTTTGCTAGAATAGCACCGCAAACGGCAAATGTCAAGCTTTTTTTGAATCTTTTTTGAATCTTTTTTTAAATCATTTTGAACATTCTAAATCTTGTGTTTTAAGGGTCATATTGGCGCAAGATATGCGCCGCCGAAGACAACTCTCCGACGGCGCGTAATTGCATCAGCCGACCGTATTTTCAAGTACGCCTATGCTCTCTATCTCGCAGCGAACGACATCGCCGGCGCGAAGATATTTTCTGACCGAGGGATCCATGCCCAAGGCAACGCCGCTGGGCGTGCCGGTCGCAATTACCGTGCCCGCCTTGAGGGTCATTCCCGCGGAGAGCTCCTCGATGACATAGGGTATGTCGAATATCATCATACGCGTATTGCTGTTCTGGCGAAGCTCGCCGTTTACATAGCAGCGAATGTCAAGCTCAGGCATCGCGCCGAGCTCATCGGCCGTGACGATGCACGGGCCCATCGGCGTAAAATCGTCGAGGCTCTTGCCGAAGTACCACTGCTTGTGCCGCGTCTGAAGATTTCGCGCGGAAACGTCGTTTATTATTGTGTAACCGAAAATATACCTGCGTGCGTCGGCGGCCTTGACGTTTTTTGCGTCTCTGCCGATAATGACGCCCAGCTCCGCTTCGTAATCGAGGCTGTCGCAGATGTCGAAATGTCCGTCGATGACGCCGCCGGGTGCGACGGCGCGATTCAGGCGCTTTGCAAAATACACGGCATCGCCGCGCTGCACATCAAACGCCTTATCCGCACGGGTCGTTTCCTCAACGTGGTCGCGGTAGTTGAGGCCGAGGCAGATAATATCCTGATACGGCTCCGGAATGGGCGCATCGAGCGTCACGTCCGCGAGAGCTATCGTCCTCGCCGTCGGGGGAGTTGCGGGCAGTGCGCCGTCAAGCTCGCAGATGACGTCGTTCATGCTATGCCCCTCAAGTCCGAGCTCGCTTGCGGGAATTATGTTCTTTTCGTCCTCCGTGAGAACGCCGACGTCGCTATTTCCGTTGTATATATAAGTAACAAATTTCATCTTACAGCATCTCCGTTATCGCGCCGAAAATCTGTCCGACAAAGGGAACGGGCTCCTTGCGGCCGAAATACGCATTGCGCGCGCCGAGGAATGCAAGGGCGACGAGCAGGAGCGTGTTGAGCTTCTTTGCGGGCTTGCCGAGGTATGGCACCGCGCCGACGACGCCGTTGAGCACGTGCAGACCGAGGAGCATCGCGGACTGCTTTGCGTGGTACTTGACAAGCTCGGAGCCGCCGCCTTTTATGAGCGAATAAATAAACACAGGTCCGATGTACCCCGCGGCAGCGAGGTCTCGCTCCTTGAATTCGTCGGGCAGCTTGTCGTCCTCGGTCATCCGGACGCTTGATTTTTCAAATGCTTCCTGCATATATCTGAGTATGGGGTTGTCGAAAATATCGCCGTCGCGCTCGGGCTTCCAGCCGCAGCGCAGGCAGACCTTGCCGCCATCGGGGATATACGTTCCGCACTTTGGGCAACTTCTCATAATTATCACCTTTCTATGTACGGCGGCGCACCGCCGAATGCTGTCTTATATTCTATTATCATCGCAATTTTAAGTCAAGCGCAAAATATATGCCTGCCGATGGTGAGCATCTGCGGGCGCGACCATATCCATTTGCTCGTTGCGGTCGCGGGATTGAAGTAATAGATCGCGCCGCCTGTTGGATCCGAACCCGCGAGAGCCTCGCGTGCGGCCCTGTAAGCGCTGTCTGCGATGGGCTGGTCAAACTGTCCGTCGTCAAGGCAGGAGAACGCTCCGCTTTGATACACGACGCCGGAGAGCGAATTGGGGAACGAGGGATGGTCAATGCGGTTTAAAACCACCGCTCCAACCGCGACCTGACCTATATACGGCTCACCGCGCGCCTCGGCGGATATGAGCCGCGCAAGGAGATACACTTCGCCCTCCGCCGCGCCGGACGCCGCAGGCTCGTAGATGCCCAGCGCCGCGAGGGTCTTGTCCCCTGCCTGACCGTCGGCGTTAAGTCCGTTTTGCCGCTGAAAATATCTCACCGCACGCTCTGTCGCGCTGCCGTAGACGCCGTCTATACCGCCGTCGTAATAGCCCCAGCTTTTGAGCCGTGTCTGTATCTGCGTGACCGTCGCTCCCGACGAGCCTCGCTTATATACCGCCGCCTCCGCCGACTGCGCAAGGGCGATGATGAAAATGTTCACCGCGAATATCAGGGCAACGGCGAGGATTATCTTTTTATGCTTGACGCTCATTTTAACATCACTCCCAAGCATATTCTGCCGCAAACGTGCTCCGATATGCAAAAAATGCCCGAACGGCTTTTCGTTCGGGCATTTTATGAATTATGAATTTTTGCGTCAGTTCTGGACCTTGATGATGTGGCGCGGGCAGATGTCGGAGCAGTGTCCGCACTGTACGCACTTGGAAACATCGATGCGAGCCAGATTGTCCTTGATGACGATAGCGTCCGCGGGGCACTCGCGCTGGCACTTCATGCAGCCGATGCAGCCCTCGTCGCAGATCTTCATGACGGCAGCGCCCTTGTCGCAGCTTGAGCAGGCGACGAGAACGTGCTGATCGTAAGGAACGAGCTTGACGAGCTTCTTCGGGCAGGCGTCAACACACGCACCGCAGCCGACGCACTTCTCGCGATTGACCTTGGCAACACCGTCAACGATGCTCATTGCGCCGAACTGGCAGGCATTTGCGCAGTTGCCGAGTCCGATGCAGGCGAAGCGGCAGTCCATATTGCTCTTGCCGCCGAACAGCATTGCTGCCTGGCAGTTCTGAGGACCGTTGTAATTAAAGCGCTTGGATGCGTGACCTTCCGTACCCGAGCAGGGAACGAAAGCGACCATCTTCTGCATGTCGCCGGCGGAAACACCCATGATCTCCGCTATCTTTGCCGCTGCCTCGGGGCCTGCGGCAACACACTTGTTGACAGGAGCCTCGCCCTTTGCGACCGCGGCGGCATAGCCGTCACAGCCGGGGAAGCCGCAGCCGCCGCAGTTTGCGCCGGCAAGGCACTCACGAACCTCTGCCTGCTTGGGATCCACTTCAACGTAGAATATCTTCGAGGCGAACGCAAGGATCGCGCCGAACAGCGCACCGAGAACGCCGAGAACGATAATACCGTAAATAACTAATTGCATATCATCGCCCTCCCATTAAAAGATCTTCATGCCGCTGAAGCCCATGAAGGCCAGAGCGAGCAGCGAAGCGGTGACGAGGCAGATCGGGAAGCCCTCGAAGCTCTCCGGGTACTCTGCAAACTCGACGCGCTCACGCACGGATGCAAACAGCACGATAGCGAGCAGGAAGCCGAGACCGCCGGTGATACCGTAGACGGTGGATTCGAGGAAGTTGTACTTATTCTGAACGTTCAGAAGAACAACACCGAGAACTGCGCAGTTGGTGGTGATAAGGGGCAGGTAAATGCCCAGTGCCGAATACAGCGAGGGAATGGACTTCTTCAGGAACATCTCGACGAACTGAACGAGAGCGGCGATGACCAGAATGAAGGTCAGGGTCTGAAGGAAGCCGAGGCTCAGGGGCATGAGAACATACTCATTGACGACCCAGCAGATAGCCGATGCAAGACCCATAACGAAGGTGACGGCAAGACCCATACCGACAGCGGTGTCGACCTTGCTCGAGCAGCCCAGGAAGGGGCAGCAGCCGAGGAACTGGGAGAAAATGAAGTTGTTTATAAGAATTGCGCCCAGAGAGATAGAAAGAATACTTGTAAGCATTACTTATTTCCCTCCTTTTCTTTCTTTTCGGCGGACTTACGCAGAGCATACTGCATAAGAGCGATCAGGCAGCCGAGGGTAAGGAAGCCGCCGAAGGGCATGGTCAGGAGCTTCGCGCCGTACTCCTCGGGGAATATCTGGAGACCGTTGCCGGTGCCGATACCGCTGATGGTATTGATGATACCCTTGCCGAAGGAGCCGGAGCCGAGGAACTCACGGATGACACACATGATGGTCAGGACGATGGTGTAGCCAAGGCCCTGGAAAATGCCGTCGAGTGCGGAAGCGCCGATGGTGTTTTTCGCGGCGAACGCCTCTGCGCGGCCGATGATGATGCAGTTGACGACGATCAGGGGGATGAACACGCCCAGAGACTCGCTCAGTGCGGGAACGTATGCCTGAAGCAGAAGGTCAACTATCGTAACGAAGCCTGCAATGATAACGACGAAAACTGCGATACGGATGTCATTGGGAATGACCTTGCGCATTGCGGAGATAACGACGTTGCAGCAGGTGAGGATGATAAGTACGGATATGCCCATGCCGATGCCGTTGAAGAACATCGTGGTGATAGCCATGGTCGAGCACATACCGAGAAGCTGGACCAGAACGGGGTTATTGGTAATAAGGCCGTCCCTGAACTGTTTTTTAATATTCATCGTCTGACCTCCTTAACCCAAAGTGCTGACGGCAGCGATGGCTGCGTCAACCGCCGTGCAGACTGCGCGGGAGGTGATGGTCGCACCGGTGATGGCGTTGATGACGCCGCCGTCTTTGGTGACCTTCGCCTGATCTGCGCTTATGCCGACGAACTGATCTTTAAACTCGGCGTTGCTTGCCTTGGAGCCGAGACCGCTGGTCTCGGAGCTGGAAATGATGGAGATGCCGTTGCAGCTGAGGTCTGCGTTGACGCCGACTGCGACGGTGATCATTCCCTGAGAGCCGGAGACGTTTGCTTCGACGATCCAGTCGCCGTTATTGGTCTTGTAGACCTTGCTGACCTCGCCGCGCTCGCCGGTATACTCGACCTCTTCATAGCTGTCGAAATCCATGACTGCGCCGTAGGCCTCTGCGGTCTTCTGCTCTTTGTACAGTCTGATGGGCTCCTCGGTGACCATGTTGGTCAGACCGAGAACGCCGGCAACGAGTGCGGAGACGAGGAACAGAATGAGGGTAAGCTTTACTATCTTATTCATTATGCTTTTGCCTCCTTTGCTGCCTTTTTGGCTGTCTTGAGGTCTTCCTTCGTCACGCCGAACTGACGGCCGCGGGTACCCTTATCGATAGCCCACGAGCACAGGTTCATGATGAGGATAGCGAAGGAAACGCCCTCGGGGAAGCCACCGAAGTAACGGATGAGAACGGTCAGCGCGCCGCAGCCGAAGCCGAACAGGAGCTGTCCGTTGAGGGTCACGGGGCTGGAGGAGTAGTCGGTAGCCATGAAGAACGCACCGAGCACCAGACCGCCGGACAGAAGGTTATAAAGCATCCAATCGAGGTTGGAGTAGCCGTATCTCGGGAAGATGAAGGTCAGGATGGCGACGGTGCCGATGAAGGCAACGGGGATACGCCAGCTTATGACCTTGCGGATGAGCAGGTATGCGCCGCCGATGAGCAGTGCAAGGGTGCTTATCTCGCCCAGAGAGCCGGGCATGAAGCCGAGGAACATATCAAGGAAATCAAAGCCCTGAGCCGCGACGTCGCCGCCCTCCTTGAGGATGCTCAGCGGGGTAGCCATGGTGACGGCATCAGCCGCAACGACGGCCTTGCCGAACATCTTGGGGACCGCCCAGCTTGTCATGGTGGCAGTCCATGAGAAGAACAGGAATGCACGGCCTGCAAGCGCGGGGTTAACGAAGTTCTTGCCGATGCCGCCGTAAAGCTGCTTTACGATGACGATGGCGAAGAACGTGCCGACGACGGGCATCCACAGCGGTGCGTCCTTGGGCAGGCACAGCACGAGCAGTATGCCGGTGACGCAGGCGGAAAGGTCGCCTATCGACGAGGGCTTCTTCATCAGCTTGCGGTAGCCCCACTCGAAGAACACTGCCGAAACGACGCTTATCGCAAGCAGTGCCAGAGCGTGGAAACCGAACTGGTAGACCGCAAACACCATTGCGGGAGCAAGAGCGATGATAACGTCGAGCATGATGCGCGATGCATCGGTCTTGGTTCTTACCTGCGGCTGATAAGAGGCGTCAAATGTATATTCTTTTGCTTTCACTTTTTCTCGGCCTCCTTTGCGGCAGCTTCCGCTCTTGCCTTCTCTTCGGCTGCCTTTGCGGCGAACAGGAGCTTAGCGGTCTTGAACGAGTGGGTCAGCGGCATTCTGCCGGGGCAGTTGAACGAGCAGCTTCCACACTCGAAGCAGTCAAGAATGTGGTACTTCTTCATGTTCTCGAAGTCACCCTTCTTGAAGTAAGCATACATATAAACGGGCTCAAGACCCATGGGGCATACGGTGATGCACTTGCCGCAGCGTATGCAGGTGGGGTTCTCGACCGTTCTGTCCTCTTCCTCGGTGAAGAACAGGATGCCCGCGGTACCCTTGATGTTGACAGCGTCAAGAGTGGTTGCGATAAGGCCCATCATAGGTCCGCCGAGAACGATCTTCTTGGGGGTCTTGACGAAGCCGCCGCACTGCTCGACGATGTAGCTGAACGGGGTGCCGATACGGCAGCGCAGGTTATGGGGCTTGTCGATAGCCGAGCCGCCGACGGTAAGTATGCGCTCATAGCAGGGGATGCCGAGATAGCAGGCCTTGTAGATGGCATACGCGGTCTGGGTGCTGACGACGTTGCAGCCGACGCCTGCGGGCAGGCCGCCGGGCTTGACCTCACGGTTGGTGATGGCCTTGATCTGCATTTTCTCTGCGCCCTGGGGGTACTTGACGTCCTCGGGAACGATCTCGACGCCGTACTGTGCGGGGTTCTTGGAGTTGAGAAGCTCGATGGCGTCCATCTTGTTCTTCTCGATACCGTAGTAAGCCTTCTCAAGACCGCTGGCGATGCGTGCAAGCTCTATACCCTTGAGGAGCTCCTCGGGATACAGCTTCATGGTCCAGTGGTCGCCGTTGAGGTACGGCTCACATTCCGCGCCGTTAATGATGAGGGTATCGACCTTGCCGAGTCCTCCTCTGATCTTGAACGCGGTCGGGAACATTGCGCCGCCCATGCCGACGATACCTGCTTCGCGCAGGCGGGCAAGGATGGCTTCCGGATCCTTGAGCTGCTCCTCGGTCAGGGGAGCCAGATCCGTGCAGGGGGTGTCCTGGTAATCGTTTTCGATAACGATCGCCATTATCATATCGCCCAGCGGATGGGGTCTGGGCTCGATCGCTATTACCTTGCCTGAAACGGGAGAATGCACCGGGGCGGAGACAGGCGCGGGATTATCGCCGATCTTCTGACCCATGGTAACATAATCGCCGACCTTGACAATAGGCTGGCAAGGTGCGCCGATGTGCTGTGCCATCGGGATAACGACCTGAGGCGGCGGGGTTATTACGACGACAGGCTCGTTGGGAGCCTTCATGTAATCAGGATGTACGCCACCGCGAAACTTATAGGGCATTTACATCACCTCTCTAATTTATGCAATCTTAAATATAACATAAACTATGTTTTGTGTCTACAATCAATGACTCGATTTTGCGCAATTTTTTGTGATTTTTGGCGCTTATTCATGACAAATGATTAACAATTGCACATATTTTAACGCATTTTGCGGTGCTTGTGGTACATTTGTCAATTTCCGCCCCAAAGCGGGACTTCGTTAAATTTAGGGCTTATCAAAATTCGCATTATGCTGTATAGTATAATCACAAGAAAAACATCAAGGAGGAACAGCCATGCTTACACCGTGGGGCGAAAAGCTCGATAAGGACAACATACTTCCCGAATACCCCCGCCCGCAGATGCGCAGGCAATCGTTTATAAATCTCAACGGAAGCTGGGATTACGCGATCACGGCAGCCGGAGAAAAGCAACCGGAGAAATGGGACGGCAAGATACTCGTCCCCTTCTCCCCCGAGTGCGAGCTGTCCGGAGTCGGCAGACAGCTTCAGCCCGGCGAATACCTCTGGTACCGCCGCGACTGGGTGCGTCCGGAGGACATGAGCGGCCGAGTGATACTGCACTTCGGCGCCGTAGACCAAAGCTGCACGGTCTATATAAACGGGCTGCGCGCCTTCCGTCATAAGGGCGGCTACCTCCCCTTTGAATTTGACGCGACGGGCTTCCTCTCGAAGGACGTAAACGAGCTGTCGCTGAGCGTGCGCGACGAGAGTGACACCTCCTATCACGCCCGCGGCAAGCAAAAAATGAAGCACGGCGGCATATGGTACACCCCGCAAAGCGGCATATGGCAGACCGTGTGGGCCGAGTGCGTGCCCAGAGACTGCATCAGAAAGCTGCACATAACGCCCGACTATGACCATGCCCTCGTGCGCGTAAACGCCGATATCGTCGGTGACAGCCGCGCCTACGCCGTTTTTAACGGCCAAAGGTATCAGATCCCCGCCGAGATCCCTGTGCCGAATTTCGAGCCCTGGACGCCCGAGAACCCGAGGCTCTACGATTTCTCGGTCGAATGCGGCGAGGATAAGGTTGACAGCTACTTTGCCATGCGCAAATTCTCCGTTGAGCCCGACTCCAAGGGCATGAAGCGCCTGTTTTTAAACGGGAGGCCGTATTTCCACAACGGTCTGCTCGATCAGGGCTACTGGTCGGACGGAATGTACACCGCACCCTCGGACGAGGCGCTCGTTTTCGACATTCAGACCGCAAAGGACATGGGCTTCAATATGCTGCGCAAGCACATAAAGATTGAGCCGCTGCGCTGGTACTATCACTGCGACAGGCTCGGAATGCTCGTCTGGCAGGACATGATAAACGGCGGCGGCAGCTATAACCCCGCGGTCATCTCCACACCGCTCGTCACAGGTATCCACCTGAACGACAAAAACTACAAGCTCTTCGCCCGCGATGAGCTTGAGGGAAGAGTCGAATACGAGACCGAGCTCAACGAGATGGTCGAGCTGCTGTATAACTGCCCGTGCATCGCAATGTGGGTGCCGTTCAACGAGGGCTGGGGTCAGTTCGACGCCGCACGCATCGCCGAAAAGCTCGAGCGCATGGACCCGACGCGCACGATCGACCACGCCTCCGGCTGGCACGATCAAAAAATTGGTCAGACCAAGAGCCTGCACGTATATTTCAAAAAATACGTTTTCAAGCCCGACAAGCTCGGCCGCGCCGTGCTCCTGAGTGAGTTCGGCGGCTACAACCTCCGCTACGAGGGGCACAGCTTCGGCAGCGATAACTTCGGCTACAAAAAGCTCAAGTCCGACAAGGAGCTCAGAAAGGAGCTCGAAAAGCTCTACCGCGAGCAGATACGCCCCGCCTACAAGGAGGGTCTGTCCGCCGCGGTCTATACGCAGCTCTCCGATGTGGAGCAGGAGGTCAACGGTCTCATCACCTATGACCGCAAAGTGGTGAAGCTTGACCCCAACGCCGTGCGAATGATCGTATCGGTGGAGTAAGGCGTATACTATAACCGCATATGGCGCAAAAACCGGCGTCCTCTGAAAAGAGGACGCCGGTTTTCGTTTTTATTGCAGTGCGGCGTTACGAGACCTTGTATTCGACGGGTATGACGCTTCCAACGACGACGGTGCGGGAATTGTCGTACTCATACGCGCAGGTGGACAGGGTCATTATCCGCTCAACGCCCTGCGTGGGTGCGGCGGTCTTGAACTTAGACATTCCGAGAGCCTCGGCAAGATACGACTCAAGCTCCGCGGACTCGTCAAACATCTTGTAGCTATCCGAATCCGAGGGCGTGACAAAGGTCGCAAGCAGCTCAATCTTATACGCGCGCTGCTCGGTCAGGTACCAAACCACGGGGTGCTCCTCGTAAAAATCCTGCTCGGCAAACTTATCCAGCACCGCAAACATCGCGCCCGAGCGCATATGATGCCCGTAAATGACGGTGTTGAGGCTGCCCATATTCGGGTCGTCGCGGCAATCCATGAACAGCGTGCCGTTTGAGTTGTAGCTGCCGTCGAGCATACGGCGCAGGTAGTAGCTGTTGTCCTCGGCCTGCACGACGGGGTAGTTTATCACCGTGTCCTCGCAGTAGAGCCAGCCGACGACATCCTTGCACTGAGCCTTGAGCCCCGCGAAATCGACCGTCAGCGGTATCTCCGAGCTCTCCTCCTCGCCCGCGACGAAATCATTTGCAATGCCCTTGTTGAGCTCGGCGCTGCGTCTGTTTTCACTGACGTAGCCGTAGATCTTATACGCGCAGAAAAGCAGCACCGCAAAGCACAGTACAAGCAATATGATCCTTACATAACGTTTCATAATCGCTCCGATCAGAGAAAGCGCCTGCCGGAACGAAGGGGCCCGGCAGGCTTGATTTGTGGGATCAGACTTCCTCTCTATTGCGTTTTAACAGCACCACGATGCCGCACAGAGCGACAACACCGATGCCGGCATAGAGCCAAATATTGAAGTCATCGCCGGTTTTCGGGTCGGTAGACTCGATGGGGAACTCCTCGACCTTGAACTGCCAGTCGAGGTAACCGACGGACTCCTGAAAATCGTTGCCCATCTCCAGGGGAACGTTCAGCGTAACGTCGAGCTTAATGTCGGCGCCTGAGTAGAACGTGCCGAGGCAGACCCAATCCTCAAGGGTCGCCTTACTGTCGGCGGGCGCGTCGAACAGAACGGATTCGCCGTCCTGCTTGACGGTGAGGTTCATCTGACTGAGGAACTCAGCCGACTCCTCCTGCGCACCGAGGGCGCGCATGTAGATCTTCACCTTGACCTTGTTGTCGGCGTTATTTTTGACCTGGATCTGCTGCGTGAGCTGATCGCCGGGCATAACGCCTTTGAAATCCTCAAAAAGGTCGGTGGGCGAATAGTCGCTGCCGGGGGCAAAGACGAACTTGTCCGCCTGCCCCTCGTAGCTGACCGACGCGGCAAGCGCCGCGGGCGCGAGGCCGATGCAGAGCGCAAGCACCATGATAAGAGCAAATACTTTCTTTTTCATGTTCACGCCCCCTTAGTAAGCTGACCATTCACGACCGTGACAGGCCATGCAGATGTAACTGCCGTTTCGGGTGTTGCCTGAATGCCCTCGGCGAGGACTTCGACGACTTGACCTTCTTTGAGCGTTATCTTCTCACCGTTTGCAAGAAGGTTTGCGGTCGAATCACCGACATTGACAACGTTCTTGTAGTAGTAGCAGCCGTCGTTGCCCTTAAACCAATTCTCGCCGAGCTTGATTTCGCCAATCGCAGCCGAGCCGGTGACATTTTTGTCTGCGTCCTGCGTATTGCTGACGAGCTTCACGCGAATGTAGCAGGGCACGTTTTTTGCATCATTAACATTCTGAACAGTGATGCTTGACTTAATGTTATCATTTACTATTTCGTTGATTTTAATTTCAACGTCAGCGGGGGTGAATTTGTTTTCGACTTTGTCTGTCTGTGTCACGATGTAAGCGATCGTGCCGCCGACAGCGACGCAGATGATAAGGACGAGGGCTATCAGAGCTGCGAGGCTGCGTTTTCCGTTGTGGCTTCTGCCGCCATAAAGTTTCATGTTTCAGCCCTCCTCCTTATTTGTTGTTTTGTGTTCCGAAGATGTTGCGGACGCTCGTCGTAAAGCTCAGCCACTGTGCATGGAGCCAGCTGTTCGTGAATGTTACCGCATTACTAACGCCGCCGACCAGAGTGCAGCTTGCCGCTGCGCCGGTATTGCTGCCGGTAGCTCCGGTGAAGCCGACACCATTACACTCGTAGCGCCAAGACCAGCCGGTATCCTCAGTGATGGTGTAGCTGCCGATAGGCAGAGCCTTGAGCACCACGCTTCCGCTCGTTTCACCGTTTTTGATCTTCACGACAACATCAATGTCGATCCTTTCGGTGTTTTCGTCGGTGCCCTTGACATGGAACACGAACGAGCGCTCGCCGTAGAGCTGCTGGCTGTCCTTGCCGGAGATTGTCTTGGTTATCGTGAGGTCAACAACATTGTAATCAAACTTGGCGTAGTAGGTCGCGGACTGGTACATATTATCTGCGGACTTCTGCGGAACAAACAGCTCGTTCTCACTGACAAGCTTAGTGCAAGCTTCATCGGAATACCAGCCGACGAACTTGTAGGTATCGCTGCTCACCGCTGCCGTCGAGCCTTGAGCCTCGCCGGTCAAGACCTTGACGGTCTCGGCATAGTTTGTCAGTGTGCCGCAGCCCGCAGGGCCAACGACCTCATACTTAATATCAACGCTCTTTTCCTTGTAGTAGAACGTCTTGACATTGTTCTGAGCAACGTTTTCAGGGTCTTCAACTCCGATCGTCATCGACTGCGTTGCCGCGCTCACGAGTGTGTAGCCCGCAATCTCCTTTGCAGCTTCGCTCACAAGAGCCTCATAACGATCGCTGCCGGTGATTGGCTCGTCAAGCTTTTTATTCGTTCCCTGTTCGAGGAAGCGGAACTCATAGGGGTACACAATGCGGTCGTAATACAGATTGAGCACAAGACCTTCCGCAGTAAGCGTACCCGAGGCACTACTCTTGGCATTGTTGTATTGGAAGCCCTTAATGGTAAGCGGAGCTTCCGAGTAGGGGTTGCCGATCACACCGTTAAGGTTGGTGCTTGACTGATATTCGGTGTAGCCGTTTCCGCTGACGCTCTGGATCCAGTGGATAACCTGCACGGGTGCATGAACCTCGTCCTTCGTGTACCAGAAAATGATCTCGTTGTTTTCCGCAGCAAGCACAAGCTTCTTCTGATACGCATCGGGTGCATATCCCGTTACCGGCTTGAATGTCTCGGTCACAATTGCGGCGCTGGTTGTCACGGTTTCGGACTCGGCTAATTGCTTTCTCGTGCCCTTTTCAAGGTACTTGACCGTGTATTCAACTTCCTGCTTTGCAACGTAAACGAACGCATACTCGTTTCCGCCTTCAATATTGAAGGTAATCGAATGGCTGCTCGTTTGCGGATAGTATCCGGTTTTGTAGCCTTCGTTGAGCTTATCTCCGCTCTTGGCTTCAAAGGTCTTCGTAGTGCCCGCGAGTGCGCTGCCGTTGCTCGGAGGCGCAATCTCGGTGCCATTCTCAAGCTGATACTTTATCGTATACTCAACAAGCTTGTTAGAGCTCCACTTTGCATAGATATCCATATCTTGGGTGACGGGCATTGAGAAGTCAAATGCTTTTTCTACGCCGTTATCCTTGTAGAACCAGTTAACGAAAGTGTAGTTTCCGTTTTGAGGCGTCTCCGGTGCGACAGCTCTGTCACGATGAACAATGATCTGAGCATTGCTGTCACCAACATTGACAGGCTTGTCCAGTTCATCGGTCAGCCATGTCCTTACCGTGTGCGTTACCGGCACCCACTTTGCAAAGAGCTTTACATCGGCAGCAGGCATTGTCTGCGTGTCGAAATTCACTTTGGATTCTGCGTAGCATCCGGAAGTGGTGTACCAACCGTCAAACTTATATGCGCCCGCTTCCAGTGCGGAGGGATACTCAGGCTCAAAGTAGTAGCTGCTGAGCGCCGCTTGATACTGCACCGATTCTGTCTTATCCGTCAAATCGCAGTCGTAGTTATAGAAGCTAAGCTCATAGCTGTTGCGGGTATAGTAAAGATAGTTATTATCCTTAATATAATAATTACCCCAGCTATAGCTGTCATATGCAACGCCACCTTGCTCCATCTTATCGAACTTAGGATCGGAGGTCCACTGCTTAAATCCTGTTATATCGTGGAAT
>USPI01000018.1 GCA_900556535.1 uncultured Eubacteriales bacterium
CATGACGCTCAAAATGTCACTACTGTTCCGAAAAATTTAACACTTTTTTATCAAAACCCCTCAAACAGATTTATCTGCGAGCTTTCGGGCATATCGCCCAACGCTCCCATGCGGCGCAGGGTCTCAAGGTGGGTGGTACTGACCTTGGGACAGGCAGCGCTGACCTCCTCGACGGAGATGTAGCTCTGACCGTGCTTGGTGCAGTTTTCAAGGTCTATTGCCGCCGTTTCGCCGAGACCGGCTATCGCCACGAAGGGCGGGCGGAGCTTGCCGTCGTCGGTTATCTTGAACTTCGTCGCGCTCGATTCGTAAAGGTCGATTGGCGCAAAGTCGAAGCCGCGCATATAAAACTCATAGACCGATTCAAGCGTTGTGAGTATGCTGTCCTCGTTCGCGGTGGCGTCGTCCTTCTGACGAAGGTCGTTTATCCTGCGGCGCACCTCGTCCACGCCCGCCGTCATCATCTCTGCATCAAAGCTGTTTTTCTGACTGCGGCGATAGAAATACGCACTGTAAAACGCAAGGGGCTCATGCACCTTGAACCACGCGATGCGAAACGCCATCATAACGTACGCAACGGCATGCGCCTTCGGGAAGAGGTAGGCTATCTTGCGGCAGGATTCGATATACCACTCGGGAACGTCGAGAGAGCGCATCTGCGCCTCGGCGTCGCCCGGGAACTCGCCGCTTTTCTTGACCTTGCCCTTACGCACGGCCTCCATAGTCTTAAACGCGAGCGAGGGCTCCATGCCCTTTTGAATGAGGTAGAGCATAATATCGTCTCGGCAGCCGACGGTCTCGTTAACGGTCGCAATGCCGTTTACGATGAGGTCGCGGATATTGCCCGCCCAAACGTCCGTGCCGTGGGAGAAGCCGGAAAGCCTGACGAGGGTGTCAAACTGCGTCGGCTGCGTATCCACGAGCATTTGGCGCGTAAAGCCGGTGCCGAATTCGGGGATGCCGATGCTGCCGGTCTTGCCGATTATCTCGTCATCCTCGGGAAGTCCGAGTACGGTCGGAGTCGTGAATATTTTCATTGTGTCCGGATCCGAAAGCAGTATCTCGCGCGCATTTACGCCCGTTGCGTCCTCAAGCATACGGATCATGGTCGGGTCATCGTGACCGAGCTCGTCAAGCTTCAGGAGGTTAGACTCCATGCAGTGATATTCAAAATGCGTCGTGACTATGCCGCTCTTGGGATCGTCGGCGGGATGCTGCACGGGGCAGAAGTCCGTAACGTCCATATCCTGCGGGATAACAACAAGTCCGCCGGGGTGCTGACCCGTCGTGCGCTTTACGCCGACGAGTCCCTTGGCGAGGCGGTTTTCCTCGACCTTCGTGACCGTGATATCACGCTCCTCGAGGTACTTTTTGACGTAGCCGTATGCTGTTTTCTCCGCAAGCGTACCGATAGTGCCCGCGCGGAAAACGTGGTCCGAGCCGAAGAGCTCTTCTGTATATTTATGCGCCTGCGCCTGATATTCACCGGAGAAGTTAAGGTCGATATCGGGCGTTTTTTCGTTGCCGGGGAAGCCGAGGAAGGTCTCAAACGGAATGTCAAAGCCGTCCTGACGCATAAGCGTTCCGCAGTCGGGACAGTTTTTCGGCGGCATATCCGCGCCGCAGCCGAACGAGCCGTCGGTTATGAACTCCGAGTGCTTGCACTTGGGGCAAACGTAGTGCGGCGGCAGCGAGTTTACCTCGGTGATGCCGGACATATACGCGACGATGGATGAGCCGACGGAGCCACGAGAGCCGACGAGGTAGCCGTGCTCAAGCGAGTTCTGAACGAGCTTCTGAGCGGACATATAAATGACGTCGTAGTTATGGTCAAGTATCGTCGTAAGCTCCGTATCGACACGCGTTTTTACTATTTCGGGCGGATTTTCGCCGTAAATATCTGTCATTTTGCCGTAGACGAGGTCACGCAGATCACGCGCGGAGTTCTCGATCTTCGGCGGGTACAGATCCTTCGGCAGAAGCTCAATGTCATCGACAGAGTCGGCAATGGCGCGCGGGTTTTCGATGACGACCTGTCTTGCCATTTCCTCGCCGAGGTAGTCAAACTCCGCAAGCATTTCGTCCGTCGTGCGGAAATATATCGGGCAGCCGCGGTCGGCGTCGGAGAATTTCTTCGCCGCCTGAAGTATCTTGCGGTACTGCTCGTCCTCTGCATCGAGAAAATGCACGTCGCTTGCCGCGACAACGGGCTTATTGAGCTGGCGGCCGATCTCGATTATTCTGCGGTTATAGTCCTGAAGGACGCTTATGTCGCTCACTGCGCCGTTATCTACGAGAAATCCGTTATTGCCAAGCGGCTGGATCTCAAGATAGTCGTAGAATGACGCTATTCTCCGAAGCTCCGAGTCGCTCGCGCCGTGCATCACCGCGCCGTACAATTCGCCCATACCGCACGCAGAGCCGAAGATAAGTCCCTCACGGTACTGCATGAGAACGCTCTTGGGCATGGTCGGTGTTTTATAGAAATATTTAAGATACGACTGCGAAACGAGCTCGTAGAGGTTTTTAAGTCCGGTCTTGTTCTTGACGAGGATTATCATATGCCTCGAGCGGTTGTGCTCGGCAGGCTTAATGCGCATATAAACGCTCTGAATGTCGTTTAGCGTCGCGGCGTCATGCTGTGCGAGCATATCGAGAAATCTGCCCATGATACGCGCGCAGACAAGAGCATCGTCGCTTGCGCGGTGGTGGTTAAAGTCGGGCAGGCTGAGGCGGTTTGAAACAATGTCGAGCTTATGCTTTTTAAGGTCGGGCAGCAGTGCGCGGGAAAGAGAGAGCGTGTCGATATACACAGGCTCGAATTCTATCCCGTTTCGTACCGCGGCTGCTGACATGAAGCCCGTATCGAAGTCGGCGTTATGTGCAACAAGCGGCCTGTCTCCCGCAAACTCAAGGAAGCTGCGCAATGCCTCGGCCTCCTTGGGCGCCCCCTTAACGTCGCGGTCGGTTATGCCGGTGAGCTGGGTTATCTCGGCGGGAATGTGCATTTCGGGGTCAACAAAGGTGTTGAAGGTCGCCTTTATCTCGTTTCCCGCGAAGATGACGGCGCCGATCTCGGTCATGCGGTCAGAGCCTGCGTTAAGACCGGTCGTTTCGATATCGAACGCGACCATCTCGTCAAGCATATTTCGTTCGCTCTCGCCGTGCACGGCAAGGCTGCCGTCAACGTCGTTTACAAGATAGCCCTCGCAGCCGTAGATTATCTTCACGCCGTGCTTTCTTCCCGCCTTCCACATATCCGGGAACGCCTGAAGTACGCCGTGGTCGGTGACGGCGATGGCGGGGTGACCCCAATACGCCGCGCGCTTGACTATCTCGGCGGGGTCAGTGAGAGCGTCAAGGGTTGAAAAGCGGGTGTGAACATGAAGCTCAACGCGCTTTTCCTCCGCCTCGTCCGGACGGATCTTCTTCTTGCCTAGAACGATGTCCTTCGGTTCGAGGACGATATCCTCCTCATAGCGGCTGAAGGACACATAGCCGTTGACCTTTAAATGGTCGCCGACGTTCACCTTGTTTATAAGTGACTGATCGTCCTCAGGATGGAGAAATTTGACGACTCTTATTGAGCCCGTGAGGTCTGTCATATCAAAGCAAAGCATTGCGCCGTCTCGCTTTTTAAGCTTGCGGCTCGTGACCTCGAAAACGTCGCCCTCGACGACCACCCTGCCCGAATCCTGATTTAATTCGTTCATGTTGATCGGGGCTTTTTTGATGCTGCGTCCCATGAGCACCTTGCCGTCGGAGCCGCCCGAGGCGGGAGCCGATGCCGATATCTTCGCTGCCTTTGCAGCCTCAGGACTGTCGGGCGTTATAAACACCCTGTCAAGACCGTAATCGCCTTGCAGGATGCGCGCGAGCATATCAAGCTCCGCCGGAGCGGGAGTGCGCACGAACCACGCTCTTATGCTCATGGTTTTCGCCTCTACGCTTATCTCCACGTCCGTCACATATGCTTTTTCAAGCCCGCCGCAGCTGTCCTTATGTACTGCCGCGCCGGGAAATATATCAAGAAATGGTGTATGTTCGTTCACTTCAGCTATCCTTTTCGATGAGGTCTAAAAGAGCATCGCACAGCTTCTCGTAGGGATAAGTTCCGAGCACCTGTCCGTGCTTAAACAGCAGTCCGCAGTCCTTGCCGCCGGCAACGCCGTAGTCTGCCTCACGCGCTTCGCCCGGACCGTTTACGACACAGCCCATAACGGCGACCGTGATGTCGCGGTCTATGCCCGCAATGCGTTTTTCGACCGCCTTGGCAAGACCTATGAGGTCAATATTCGTTCTGCCGCAGGTCGGGCAGGACACAAGACGCACTCCCCCGCGCAGTCCGGCAGCCTTGAGTATCGCAAGACCTGCCGCGACCTCCTCGATGGGGTCTGCCGTGAGAGATACGCGTATGGTGTCGCCGATGCCCTCGCACATGAGCGTTCCGATGCCGACAGCCGACTGCACCGTGCCGTTCCATGCCGTTCCGGTCTCGGTAACGCCGACGTGAAGCGGATACGGAAGCTCGCTTGAGGCAAGGCGGTAAGCCGCGACGGTGAGCGGGACGGACGAGGACTTCATTGAAATGCAGATGTCGTCAAAATCATAGCGGTTTAAAAGCTCGATATGCTTTTTCGCGCTCTCGAGCATCGCCTCGGGGCAGGGATGGCCATATTTTTCGAGCAGTTCTTTTTCAAGGCTGCCGCTGTTGACGCCGATACGGATGGGGATATTGCGCGCCTTGCAGGCCTCGGCTACCTTGCGCACGTTCTCGGCGCTGCCGATATTGCCGGGGTTAATGCGTATTTTGTCTATTCCCCGCTCCGCCGCGGCAACTGCGAGCCGATAGTCAAAATGAATATCGGCAACAAGCGGGACGCTCGTGCGCTCCTTTATTGCGGATATTGCCTCGGCTGCCGCCATGTCGGGCACGGCAACGCGCACTATCTGCGCTCCCGCCGCGGCAAGAGCGTTTATTTGCGCAGCCGTTGCGTCCACGTCATGCGTCTTTGTGTTGCACATTGACTGGACGGAAACGCTCTCTCCGCCGCCGACGGCTACCGAGCCGACGGATATTTTCTTCGTTATCTTTCTTTCGTACATAGTCTCACCCCGTTATGAGTTTTGATATGTCGTTATACATAATAAACGCCATGAGAATGAGCAGAAGCACCATGCCTCCGGCGTGGATATAACCCTCGTATTTCGGGTCGAGTCTGCGGCGCGTCACGGCTTCAATGATGACCGTGACTACCATGAGAAACACTCTGCCGCCGTCAAGCGCCGGTATCGGCAGCATATTCATGATCGCAAGGTTTATTGCGATGAATGCCGAGAAATACAGGATGCCGTATGCCGCGTCAGCCGCGCTTTCCGCACTTGAGCCGACCTGATTCATCATGTCGACTATGCCGACGGGACCCGCCATTTCGTCAACGCCCACAGCGCCGTGGATAAGATCACCCAGACCCAGCCAGACAAGGCGCGAAAACTCCATGGCGGTATTCCATGTATAGTGAAGCTTTGCGCCGAGCGTTGCCTCACTCACCTGCCAGGTAAAGCCGTACTTCATGCCCTGCTCGGTCTTAATGGTGCGCGCAAGCTCCATCGACTTAAATTCCACCTTCTCGCCGTCACGGACGACAACAACGTCGTAAACGCCCTTGCCGCGCTCCAAAAACATGGAAACGTCGCTGTTGAGATAAATTCGGTGGCCGTCGATGCTGTAAAACCTGTCGCCAATCTGAAGGGCATCCTCGCCCTGATACGGGCAGTCCTCGTGAAACTCCGCAATGACGGGGTCAATAAAGCCCTGAGCGGGAGAATACATGATGACAATGAGTATAACGCCCAGCAGGAAGTTCATAAACGAGCCCGCGCACAGGATGAGGAACTTCTTCCAGAAGCCCTGATTTACAAAGGCTCGCGGGTCGTCGGATTCCTCGTCCTCGCCCATTGCGCAAAAGCCGCCGAGCGGCAGGATGCGCAGAGCGTAGAGGGTCTCTCCCCTGCGCTTTTTGAATATTGCCGGCCCCATGCCGATCGCAAATTCATCGACTCGCACCCTGCACGCCTTTGCGCTTATGAAGTGGCCGAATTCGTGAATGGCGATCAGCACGCCGAACATTAATATTGCAATGATAATATACATTAGGAAAAGTGCTCCCTGACAAAAACTCTTGCCTGCTCATCGGCCTCGATTATGGTCTCAAGGTCGGGCTCTTTTACTATTTCTATGCTCTCGACCGCCTGCTGAGCACAATCGAATATCTGATTGTAGCCGAGGCGGTGGTTGAGGAACATGGACACCGCGACCTCGTTTGCCGCGCTCATTATGCACGGCGCGGTGCCGCCCATGCGCGCACAGTCCATTGCGAGCTTCAGGCACGGCGTTTTTTCATAGTCGGGTGCCTCGAAGGTCATGTCCTTCATGTCATAAAAATCAAGGTGCTTAAACGGCGAGACCTTGCGCTCGGGATAGGTCATGGCAAGCTGGATGGGCAGACCCATATCGGGCACGCCGAGCTGTGCGATGACCGTTCCGTCAACGAGCTCGACCATGGAGTGAACTATGCTCTGCGGGTGAACGACGACCTGGATATCATCGGGCGTGACGCCGAAAAGATGCATCGCTTCGACGAACTCAAGCCCCTTGTTCATCATTGTAGCCGAATCGATGGATATTTTTGCACCCATCGACCAATTCGGATGCTTTACCGCCTGCTCGGGAGTCACATTCTCAAGCTCGGCGCGGCTTTTGCCTCTGAACGGGCCGCCGGAGCCGGTGAGAAGGATGCGCCGGAGTTCGCTCTTATCGCGCCCTGCCATGGACTGAAAGATCGCCGAATGTTCGGAATCGACCGGGAGGATCTCCGCGCCGCAGCGCGCCGCCTCCGCCATGACGATCTCGCCCGCGCACACGAGGGTCTCCTTGTTTGCGAGAGCTATGCGCTTTTTTGCCTCGATGGCTGCGAGAGTGGGCTTTAAGCCGACAGAGCCTGAGACCGCGGTAACGACGCAGTCGGCATCGTCGATCGTCGCTGCATCTATGAGCCCGCTCATGCCGCTTCCGACCTTGATATCAGTGTCGGAGAGCTTTATTTTGAGGTCTCGAGCAGCCGCTTCGTCATACACTGCGACGAATTTGGGCTTTAAAAGTCTTGCCTGCTGCTCTGCGAGTTCAATTTTTCTGTTAACGCTTATTGCCGCAACGGGCACGCCCAAATGCTGCGCGGCAGCGATGCTCTGGCGGCCTATCGAGCCGGTCGAGCCTAAGATAGAAACTGCTTTTATCATCCCTTGACACCTCCGAAGCGGCGGTCACGGCTGTTATAGACCGCTATCGCCTTATCAAGCTCCTGCGGCGTGAAGTCCGGCCACAGGACATCGGTGAAATAAAATTCGGAATACGCGCACTGCCAGAGGAGGAAGTTGGATATGCGCTGCTCTCCGCCCGGACGGATAAGAAGGTCGGGGTCGGGTATCCCGGCAGAGTACATATAATTTGAAAACTTCTCCTCGGTCAGCTCGCCCGCTGCCTTGCCCTCGGCAAAATCGCGCGCGTAAGCCTCGGCAGCGCGTATTATCTCCGCTCTGCCGCCGTAATTTATGCAGATATTCGCCTGAAAGCCGTTGATATCCTCGGATATTTCGTCGGTCTCGGCAATAAGCCTCTGAAGCTCGGGCGACAGACGGGAAACGTCGCCGAACACCTTCATGCGGATATTCTTCTTGCGCATATCGCGTATCGCCTCGTGCAGGTACTTGTCAAGCAGCTTCATTATGCCGCCGACCTCGTCCTCGGGACGCTTCCAGTTTTCCGTGGAAAACGCATAAACCGTCAAATACTCAACGCCTATCTCCTTGCAGTAGGTCGCAATATTGCGAAAGGTCTCCGAGCCGGCAAGATGTCCCGCATTGCGCGGCATGAGGCGCTTTTTGGCCCAGCGGCCGTTTCCGTCGAGTATGATGGCAATATGGCGGGGAAGGCATTTTGCCTGCTCCCCCGCCGCATTTGTAAGCTTATTATCTCTCATATCAGATCTCGAAAAGTTCCTTTTCCTTGGCGTCAGCTATGTTTTCTACTTCCTTAATATAATCATCGGTCAGCTTCTGAACGTCCTTTTCAATATCCTTGTAATCGTCCTCGGTGATCTCGGAGGCCTTCTGCTGCTTCTTGAACTTTTCAATTGCCTCGCGGCGAACGTTTCTAACCGCGACCTTGGACTCCTCGCTGTACTTCTTGACCTGCTTTGCAAGCTCCTTACGGCGCTCCTCGGTCAGCTGCGGGAAGACGAGGCGGATGCATCTGCCGTCGTTCTGAGGATTGATGCCGAGGTCGGATGCGAGGATCGCCTTCTCAATGCCCTTGAGCACGGAGCCGTCCCAGGGCTGGATCATCAGAGAGCGCGGGTCGGGAACGGAGATGGACGCGACCTGCTGGATGGGGGTGGCTACGCCATAATAATCAACCGTGATCTGATCGAGCACCGCCGCGTTGGCTCTGCCCGCACGAACGGACGCAAGCTGAGCCTTAAGTACCTCGGTGGTCTTTTTCATTTTGCTTTCGATTTCGGGATATTTGGACATAATATTACCTCCTGAATATTTATACTCGTTTTAAATTATTTGCTTACTACGGTGCCGATCGCCTCGCCGCGCAGAACGCGCAGGATGTTCTCGGGCTCTGCAAGGGCAAAGACTATGACGGGAATGTCGTTATCCATCGCAAGGCTAGTTGCGGTGCTGTCCATGACCGCAAGATGCTGCGCAAGGACGTCGTCATAGCTTATGGTGTCGTACTTGACGGCGCTTTCGTCAACTCTGGGGTCTGCGGAGTACACACCGTCAATGTTTTTTGCAAGAAGAATGGCGTCCGCGCCGATTTCAGCCGCGCGCAGAACCGCCGCCGTGTCGGTAGAGAAAAACGGGCAGCCCGTGCCGCAGCCGAACATGACTACCTTGCCCTGCTCGAGATAGCTGACGGCGTTATCGGTGCTGTATCTCTCACCCACGCCCTGAATGTCTACCGCCGTGAGCACCTTGGCATCGCCGCCGCACTGACGCAGTACATCCGCAAACGCAAGGCAGTTCATCGCCGTTGCGAGCATTCCCATGCGGTCGGCCGAAACGCGCTCGATATGGCCCGCCCCGTCCTTAACACCGCGCCAGAAGTTGCCGCCGCCGACAACGATGCCGACCTCGACGCCCATCTCAACGCAGCTTTTCACGGTCTCGCCGACCTTGGACATGAACTCAAAATCAAAGCCGGTCTTGTTATCACCGGCAAGAGCCTCTCCGCTTATCTTGATAAGCACTCTCTTATAAACAGGACTTGACATATGCTCTCTCCTTTATTAAATATCAAGTATTCCCAGAATAACTATACCCACAACAACGAGGAAAACAGACGCATAGTGCTTAAGCGAGAGCTTTTCCTTCAAAAACAGGCGGCTCCACACGACTGAGGCAACGCAGTATGCCGAGATCATGGGCGCGGCAAGAGCCGAGTGGGCAGTGTCGGCAAGGGCATAGATATATGCAAACTGACCGGCTGTTTCGAATATGGCGCCGGTGTACTTGGGTACCTCGCGCTTGGGGATGAGCTTCTGCTTTTTTATGCCGAGAACGTATACGGCACTGACGATGGCGGCAAACAGGAAGGTCAGCTCATATGCGACGTTTGCCGAATCCTCATTGAGGGTCTCGAGCACGCGGCTGTCGGCAAAGGTGCCCAGCGCGTCAAGCAGGCAGTAGATGACCGGCAGCGCGATGGCAAGCCAGCTCTTTGCATAATGATGATTGCTCGCATCCTGTCTTGCGCGGCGCAGATCCTCGTCCTCGTTCGCCTCGGTGAAGCCGAGCGCGATGACGCCCGCGCAAACGAGCGCAACGGCCGCAAGAGCCATGGGAGGCAGCTCGCCAAAGCCCTGAGTTGCGAAGATCAAAATTGCGACGATAGCACCGGAGGAGTTGCAGATCGGTGAGGATATCGAAAGCTCGATATATCTCAGGCCGATATAGCCTATCGCCATGGACGAAATATACAGCAGCGAAACGGGCAGATACTGAAGGATGATCTCAAGATTTATCTCGACTCCGCCGATGAAAACCTCATACGCTGCATGAAGACCCATAACCACGCCGACTGCCATGACCATCTTATAATGGCTGTACTTATCATCGGCATCCTGACAACCGATCTTGGAAAAAAGATCGGAACCGCTCCAACACAAAAGTGCTATCAGTGCAAACCAAAACCACATATTAATTTTTCTTCTCCAAACCATTTAGATTTAACTAATGCATTCTATCATACTTCCGCGCATTTGACAATTAACAAATGACAAATTATGCGCGGGAAAACATTTATAATTTCCGCATGGACATAATCTACATAGACCGCCTGTTTGCTCTCAATCTTATACTTGATTATCTTCTCGTGCTGTGCTCGGCAAGGCTTTGCGGCGTGAGGCTTCGGCGGAAAAGATATTTTCTCTCCGCCCTGCTCGGCGCGGCTTACGCGGCTGCCGGTCTGCTGCCGGGCTGCGGATTTCTCACAGCAGCGCCTGTAAAGCTCTGCGCGGGAGCGGCAATGGCGCTCATAGCCTTTGGCGGCGAGGAAAAGCTCTGGCGCTGCTGTCTCGTGTTTTTCGCGGTATCGGTGCTGTTCGGCGGTGCGGTGTGGGCAATATCCATGCAAAACGGCATTTCCCCCGCAAACGGACTGTACATCCCCGTATCCGTGCCCGTGCTCGTCATTTCGTTCGGTATCATCTACGCCGTTCTGAGCTTTGTTTTCAGGCGCAGCGTCAAGACGGCGGATGAGAGCATTTCAAGCGTGAAAATCGAATTTATGGGCAAAAGCGCCGAGCTGCGCTGCCTACACGACAGCGGAAACGCTCTTTTTGATGCCGTGACGGGCTCGGGCGTGCTCATTGCCTCGGCAGCGTCGCTCGCGCCGCTTTTTCCGGGTTTTGAGGATGCGCTGCATGACCCTGACTGCACGAGGCTCATAACCGAGCCGACGCTTGAGGGCAGGCTGCGGCTTTTGCCGTACAGTGCGGTCGGAACGCAGTCGGGACTGCTCGCAGCCTTCAGACCCGACGAAATATCGCTCGACGGCGTTATGCGGGACGATATACTCGTTGCGATATCCCCCACCACGGTCGGCGGCGCGGGCTTTGACTGCGTTTTCTGACTATATATTTTTTAAAAAGCCATGTAACCTTTTTATCTTATCTGCATCAAATTAACAGGACTGCTTAATATTAAGGAGGACGGCGCATGAATCTGCTGAGCGTGATCAAAAGATGGCTGGAGGAACATCTTCTGCCCGACAGGGGCATATTTTACATAGGCGGCAGCGATACTCTCCCGCCCCCGCTTGAGCGATGTGCGGAGGAGGCCGCGATCCGGGCGATGGAGCAAGGAGACGAGCAGGCCCGAAACACACTCACGGAACATAATCTGCGTCTCGTCGTCTACATATCAAGAAGGTTCGAAAACACGGGAGTAAATCTTGAGGATCTCATTTCTATCGGAACGATCGGACTTATGAAAGCGATAAACACCTTCCGCAGCGACAAGAACATCAAGCTCGCGACCTATGCCTCGCGCTGCATTGAAAATGAAATACTCATGTATCTTCGCAAGATAAGCAACCAGCGCAGCGAGGTCAGCTTCGATGAGCCGCTCAACACGGACTGGGACGGAAACGAGCTTCTTTTGTCCGACATTCTCGGCACGGACGACGATGAGGTCTGCCGGCCGCTTGAGGATGACGCCGACCGTCAAATGCTCAAAAACGCGGTCGATTCCCTTGCCGAGCGCGAGAAAAGCATCATCACCCTGCGCTTCGGACTCGGCGGCGGAAGGGAGCTTACACAAAAGGAGGTGGCAGACATGATGGGTATCTCCCAAAGCTATATAAGCAGGCTCGAAAAGCGCATAATCGTGCGCCTGCGCAGGGAGATGCTCAAGCAGCTCCAGTGACAATAATTATAAGAAAACCGTTAATTTTAAAAAATGTTGTTTATACTAATCACAATTTGTTGACAAAATGTTACCTTCGGTGTAAATTATATTCAAGCTATGAATTTATAGCCGATGTGTCAACGCTTTTATGAGAAGGAGAAACAAAATGAAAATGTCCAAGAAACTTATCAGCCTGCTTCTTGCAGTCCTGATGGTAGTCACCCTGCTGCCGACTCTGGCACTGGCTGACGATGACGATGTCGCTGCCGTCAGCGAAACCGGCCAGGTACTTGAAACCGTCAGCGGCTTCCAGTTCCCCACCTACACCGTGTACTGCTCGCTGCTTAACAAGCTGCCCGCATCTCACGCGGTTATCACTCTGACCGATAACCTCACCGGCGAGTCCACCACCCACACTGCAAACGCTCTCGGTATCGCTTTCATCAAGACCACGGTCTTCAGCCCGCTTAAGCACGTTTACTCCGTTGCGGCTACCTGCGACGGCCCCCTGAGCGGTCTTAAGTACAGCACCCTGCCCGGCATCAGATGGACCATGGACGGCAAGATCGATCACGACAAGCTTCTGCTTTACCCCATCCTTAACATCGGTCTTAACTACACCGATCACTTTGCTTACATGGTCGGCTACCCCGACGGCACCTTCATGCCTCAGGCAAACATCACCCGTGCCGAGGTCGCAGCTATCATCTACCGTCTTATGACCCCCGAATCCCGCGCAAAGTTCAGCTCCGCCGACTGCATGTTCAGCGACGTACAGGCCGGAATATGGTTTAACGAGTCCGTCTGCACTCTCGTTAAGGCCGGCATCATCAGCGGTTACCCCGACGGCACCTTCAAACCCAACCAGAGCATCACCCGCGCCGAGTTCTCCTCTATGATCGCGCGTATGTTCTCCGTCTCCTATGTCGGAAACAACTCGTTCGAGGATATTAACGGCCACTGGGCTCAGAGCTACATGAACATTCTGTCCAAGCTCGGCATCCTCAAGGGCGACAGCAACGGCAACGCTAACCCCGATGCTAACCTCACCCGCGCCGAGGCCACCGCAATGTGCAACCGCCTCGTTGGCCACAACTCCACCAACAGCAGCCTCAACAGCTGCAAGGAGCCCATCACCTCCTGGCCCGACGTTTCCAACGGTGCATGGTTCTACGCAGATGTTCTTGAGGCGACCAACTCCCACGATTACACCTGGACGCTCAACGTTAAGAACGTTGTCAGCGGCGAGTTCGTCATCACCGAGCAGTGGACTAAGATCCGCACCGACGCTCCCGACTGGAAATAATCAAACACATATAAAAAAATCACCGTTCGTATGAACGGTGATTTTTTACAGACTGTCAAAGAATCTATGCTGCTGAGGAAAGATGCCCGCGCAGCGGGGGAGTTTGAGGGGGCAAGACCCTCCTCAAGTTGGATTATAGCCATCAAAAATGCCT
>USPI01000019.1 GCA_900556535.1 uncultured Eubacteriales bacterium
TTGACGGCATTAAAAAATACAAGCGCCCGAACAACATCGGCATGAGCGACAAGGAGATATTCTCCCTTCTGCCCTTTGACGCGAAATTCGACAAGCTTTTCGGCGACGCGCTCTCACTGTCCTACGCACTCGACAAGCACACCGAGCTTCTGCCCGAGCGCTATTACAGTCTTCTCACCCGTGACGGCGAGCGCTTTATTCTCCCGCTCGCGCAGGGACTTGAGCAAAGCCTTGACGGCGTCGTGAGCCTCATCCGCGAAAAGGGCGAGGTGCTCGTGGGCGGCGCGTCAAACTCGGTCAAAACGAAAAGCGCGGTGTACGGCTTTGACGGGGAGAGCTTTTTTGCAGACGGCAAAGCCCTCGGCGAGGACGAGCTGCGCGAAAGGCTCTTAAAGGCGCCCGACGGCACGATAATAACGCAGCTTATCCGCTCGGACTTTGCTCCGACGCTGCACCTTGCGTTTTTAAACCGCGGCGACGCACCGGAGCTTTTATATTCCGTGCTCACCGAGGAGGAGAGCGGCTGTGCGAAAAACTGGTACACCCAAAACCGCGAGCTGTCCCCCGTTGCCGAGGACGGCAGCTTTGAGGGCGGCGAGATCGCGGATTTCGAGCGCATCGAAAACGAGCTTCGCGCAATAGCGGGCGAATTTTCCGAGCTTGAATACATGAGCTTTGCCGTGCGCATAACGCCCTCGGGCTTTAAGATACTGCGCGTTGACACCGGCGCTGACCTCACCTATCTTGAGCATTTTAACGACAAGACCGCGAGCTTCATCCGCGAAAAGCGCCGCGCAAAGCCCCGCTTCGTGAGCTTTAAGCAGGCGCTGAGAATAATTGACCGCTACACATGGAGCATAAGAGCGAAGCGCCGCGGATTCATGGATTATATGTACCGCGGCTGGAAAAAGGCACTGCGCGAGGATAAGCGGGATAAATTCACGACCCGCGAGGAGAAAAAATGGGCGCACGAGCGCGGATTTTTCTCCTACCACATAAAGCAGTACGGTCTCACCGACGACAACTGGCGCGAATTTCTCTCCGACCGCGATTACAAATGGCTGCGCCCCATAAACAACGACTACCGCAAGCTTTTGTGGGACAAGGTAACTCTGCGCTACTGCCTCGATAAATACTCAAAATATCTGCCGGAATATTATTTCCACATCGTCCCGCGCGACGGTAAAATGCAGGTGCTCAAAATGCCCGACTGCCCGCAGTACATAAGCCGCAGTCTTGATGGGATCTTGGCGCTGCTGCGGGAAAAGAAAATTCTCGCAATGAAGCCCACCGTCGGCTCGCACGGCATAGGCTTTTACAAGCTGCAACATGACGGCGAAGGCTACATCGTGAACGGCGAGACCATGGACGAGGCACATATGCTCAAATTCCTCGCCGGGCTCAATGACTACTATAACATTTCCGAGTACATCGTCATGCACGAGAGCCTGCGCAGGATATACAGCGAGGTCGCCTGCACGGTGCGCATAATGGTCATAAACCGCACGGGCTTTGACCCCGTCATTGAGAACGCATATTTCCGCATCGGCACGAAAAGCACGGGCTTTACCGACAACATAGGCTCCGGCGGCGTTTTCGCCTACGTTGACGAGAAAACTGGCTTCTTCCACGACGCGGAGGTCATAAAGGAGCACGTCATAACCCCCTGCCCCATCCACCCCGATTCGGGCGAGAAAATTGAAGGCTATCTCCCGCACTGGGACGAGGTGCTGCGCACGCTGCCGGAGCTGTGCCGCTACATAAGTCCGCTGGAATACCTCGGCTTTGACGTCGTCATTACGGACGCGGGCTTTAAGATCCTCGAAATAAACACCCATCAGGATCTGCACCGCTACCCGACATATAACGAAAACGTTCAGGCATATTTTATGAACAAGCTTGCTCTCAAGAAGGCCGGCAGGAAGCTTTGTTAACATTTTTCAGGTGACAAAGTCATTTCGCCGTCGTATAATTGAGCGAACTATCAAAGCGATATAAGATTGGAGTAATATGAGAATTGCAGTTATTTTGCTGCGCTGGGTGATGAATTTCGTCTATTTCTTTCTGAAGTTCTTCCCCACGGACCGCAGCAAGGTGTTATTCCTCAGCCGTCAATCGAATACAGCCACGGAGGATTTCATTTTCCTCGCCGACAGGCTCCGCGAGCTTCACCCCGAAGTCAGGATCGTCATGATAACAAAGCGCGCGGACAAGGGGCTTTTGAGCCTGCTCGGCTATGCCGGAGCGACGCTGCGCAGTATGTACCATCTTGCGACGGCGCGTGTGTGCGTGCTCGATTCATACTGGCCCGCGGTGTCCGTTCTGCATCACAAGAAGCAGCTTGCCGTTATCCAGATGTGGCACGCCATGGGCAAGATAAAAAAATCCGGCTATCAGTCGCTCGGCAAGAAATTCGGACGAAGCGACATGATAGCGCGCGAGATGCGTATGCACCGCAACTATGACGTCGTCATCGCCGGCGGCAGGGCGTTCAACCCCTTCTACTGCGCCTCCTTCGACATAAGCCCCGATATTCTGTATAATGTAGGGCTGCCGCGGATGGATAAGCTGCGCGAGGGCGTCGAGGACGCAAGGCGCGAGTTTTACGAGCGCTATCCCAAGCTGCGCGGCAAGAAGATCGTCCTGTACGCGCCGACCTTCCGCAAGGGGCAGGCGCTTGACCCGAAGGAGCTCGTGCGCGCCTTCCACTTTAACGGGGAGCAGGTGCTTATAATAAAGCGCCACCCGAACCAGCTTCTCGTCGTTGACAATCTCGCGCCGGCGCTTACCTGTCCGGGTATGCCGACCTCGACGATACTGTCGGTGTGCGACTGCGTCATAACGGACTATTCCGCCATAACGATAGAAGCCGCGCTTCTCGGAAAGCCCGTGTACTTCTACCTTTTCGACTACGAGGACTATCTTGACCACAACGGGCTCAACGTCAAGCTCTTCGATGAATTCCCCGACTGCATCTTCCGCGATCCGGAAAAGCTTGCCGACGCAATAGACAGCGGAGAATACGACATGGAAAACTACCGGCGCTTCTGCAAAAAATATCTGCCCGACCAAAGCGGCAGAGCCACGGATAAGATCGCCGGACTTATAATCGACTGCATGGAGAGAGATAAACATGATGCGATTTCTGAGCAAATTGCTCGCCAAAATAAAATTGATGGTGCTGTGGACAGTGAGGATACTGTTTGCGCCCAATCACTTTAAGCTCCCGCTCTACAAGAGGATACATTACAGCATTTTCGGCGGCTACATGATAGACCAGGTCGCCATGTATGACTTTAAGCACAACGACAAAAAGCAGTACCTGTCCGAATTCGACTGGTACCGCTCGCGGCGGATAAACGACCCGTACAGTGAAATGCTCAACAACAAGGTCGTTTTCACGCAGATAATAGAGCGCTATTGCAGCACTCCGGAGATATACTGCGTCAAAAAGGACAAGCGCCTTGCCGGAATGAGCGGCAAAGTCATAAACGGCTATGACGACCTCATCGGTCTGCTGCACGAGGTTGGAGCGTTCGTCGTAAAGCCCGTGCGCGCGGGCAAGGGCAAGGGCGTGTACGTCGTTAAATATAACGGCCACGGCATAATCTGCAACGACGAGCCGCACACGGAATCAGAGCTTGCCGCAAGGCTCGAGCACGATGAGGAGTGGCTCGTCTGCGCCTATGCGCATCAGGCGGAGTATCTCAACAAGCTCTACGCAAATTCCGCCAACACTCTGCGCATGATAGTCCTGCGCTCGGCACAGACGAAGGAGTTTGAGCTGTGCTTTGCCGTGCAGCGCATAGGAGCGGCATGGACGGGCGCGGTGGATAACGGCAGCCGCGGCGGGCTTGTCGCAAACGTTGACATCGCAACGGGCGAAATGAGCCACGCGCGCACCCTGCATAACCTCACCGTTTACGAGACCCACCCCGACACGGGCGCCGCCATTCAAGGCACCGTCATTCCCAACTGGCAGGCACTCAAGCAGGGCGTTCTCGATATCAGCCGCCGCTTCCCCTATCTCGACATCATTGCATGGGACATTCTCCCGACCGACGACGGCTTTACCGTTATAGAAGCCAACACCTCCTCGGGCGTCAACATCATTCAGCTTTGGGGGCCGCAGCGCTACGGCAGGCTCGGCGATTTCTACCGCGAGCACGGGATAATAAAATGAAGTACGTCATAATGGCCGACGGCAAGGGCGGCAGATGGAACAATTTCATGGGGCACTCGAAGCAGGAGATCCGCGTTTTCGGCGAGACCCTGCTTGAGCGCACGGTGCGCCTTGTGCATGAGTGCGACGAGACTGCCGAGGTCATCATCACCTCGCACGACGAAAGCCTTGAGATACCGGGCGCGGTGCGCTATGAGCCGAAAAACAACGTGCTCGAGATCGACCGCTTCACGGCAGAGCTCATAGGCGACGATATGTGCTTTCTCTACGGCGACGTGTTGTATTCCGAAAACGCCGTCAGAACCATCGTTTCCGCGCGCGGCAGGGAAAGCGTTTTGTTCTTCGGCAGCGAAAAAAGCATCTGCGCGGTGCTCATAAGTGACGGCGAGCTTTTCCGCGGGCTTTATCTTGAGATAAGGCGGCTGTTCACCGAGGGGCGCATCGCCGAATGCAAGGGCTGGGAGGTCTATCACCTGTATGCGCAGCTTCCGCTGTGCTCGCGCGAAATAGGCAAAAGCTACGTCCTTCTTGACAGCTTTACCCGCGATTTCAACACTCCGGAGGACTTTCTGAACTCCGAGTTTAAAAATTGATATGGAATTCTTAATAAGGCTGTGTTATAATGGCGTGATTGTATGGGCATTTCCGCCCTGCAAATATCATTATACACGGTCTTATTTTTTAAGGAGATAACGTTTTATGACTTCAAACAAGACCAACCGCGGTTTTCTTCTTGTTGAGCTTATAAGGCGAGATTTTGTGAAAAAATACAAGCGCACCACCTTCGGCATACTGTGGAGTGCGCTTTCGCCGCTGTTCCTGCTGCTGACGATGGACGTCGTATTCGGCACGTTTTTCGGCCGCAATATGCCGCACTACACCATTTACCTGTTTTGCGGTCTGCTGCTGTTCAACTACTTCGCCGCGGCGACGCGAAGCGCCATGCGCGTGTTGTACGACAATGCGCCCATTTACAGCAAGGTGCCCGTTCCCAAGCACTATTTCCTCATCTCGCAGAGCGTTGCGCAATTTATCGACTTTCTCGTTTCGCTGCTGGTGTTTTTCATCTTCGTCGCAATTGACGGGATCGAATTCCACACTCGCTTTTTCTGCCTGCTCTACCCCATCGTATGCCTTTATTTCATTAACTTCGGCATAGGACTTTTCCTCAGCACCCTCTACATCTTCTTCCGCGACGTCAACTATCTCTGGCCCGTCGTGACGAGGATAATCATGTACGCCTCGGCGATTTTCTATGACGTTTCCATTCTGCCGGGCATCATGCGCAGGCTTTTGAACTGCAACCCCTTATATATGTGCGTAAGCTACTTCCGCCAGCTTATAATCCACTCGACCGTGCCGAATATCTCGACGCACCTCATACTGGGCGCAATGGCGGCATTCTGTATGCTCGGCGGCTGGTTTACCTACCGCATCGCGCGCGATAAGATCGCGCTGTACGTGTAAGGAGGGCACCATGGAAGACAACAAGGTTCTTGTTCTTGACGACGTTTCGGTGCGCTACCGCAAGCAGGATTCGCGCTCGACCTCGGATATATTCAAGCGCATTCTCGGAAAAAGCCCCCGCAATAACGAGTTCTGGGCGCTCAAAAACATCTCGTTCTCGCTCGAAAAGGGCGATATGCTCGGTGTCATCGGCAAAAACGGAGCGGGCAAATCGACGATGATGAAGGCCATAAGCGGCACGCTCACGCCCGCCTCGGGCACGATAACGAAGGAAGGCCGCATCTGCGCTCTGCTCGAGCTCGGAACGGGCTTTGACCGCGAAATGACCGTGCGCGAAAACGTCTATCTGCGCGGTGCGTTCATGGGCTATTCCAAGGAATTCATCGACTCGAAGTACGACGAGATAATAAACTTTGCGGATATGCGGGAGTTTCAGAACAGCCCCTTCCGCACCCTCTCAAGCGGCATGAAAAGCCGTATCGCCTTCGCCATCGCAAGCATGGTGGAGCCGGATATCATAATCCTCGACGAAATTTTCGCCGTCGGCGACGGTGATTTCCGCAAGCGCAGCCAGCAAAAAATGCAGAGCATCATCGACTCCGGCGACACGACGGCGCTCATGGTCTCGCACTCGATGCAGACCGTGCGCGAGCAGTGCAACAAGGTGCTTTGGCTCGACAAGGGCCGCATGGTCATGTTCGGCGACCCGAAAACCGTTTGCGACGCCTATGCCGAGTATCTCAACTCCGGCAAGCTGCCGCAGACTGAATCGCTGCAAAAAACGCAGGAGAGCCCACGCAACAAGCTCAAAAAGAGCAAGGGCAAGCTCGCCGCCGAGATCGCGGTCTACTTCATGCTCATCCTCGCCGCCATAGCCGGCTGCTTCGTTTGGGCGCAGTATGACCTTCTCAAGTCCTACGTCCTCGCGCAGAATCTCAGCTCGGAGCAGATAATGCAGTCGGCGCAGAGCTACCACTCCGAAATCGACCGAATGCTCGGAGCGGACACCTCGCGCTGGGACTACGAGATATTCACCGAGGGCGCGCAGCGGATAATCGCCGAGGAGGCGACCTACACGGACATCGCCAAGGAGGTGCTGCTCCAGTCCGGCAACCTCAGCCGCGAGCAGTACAAAAAGACGCTTGCCGCCGCCGAAATAGAGGCGATAAAATATTCCCACATGGCGCGGCTGGACGCTCTCGTTGAGCAGATACGCGCAGAGTTCGCAGCCCAGCCCGATGGCAAATACCGCAGCCTCATGGTCTACGCCTATCTCAATTGCGACAGGTTCTACGAGCTTGAGGAGGCCTGCGAAAACGATATGCAGAAGGTCATCGAGGAGATACGCGCATTCCAGCGCAAATCGGGCGAGCCGGAGGAGCTTGCCGACCATGTTTGGAACGCCTACAAGGCGGAAAAAACATATCTGCTGTCATACTACTGCGTAAAGCTCAGGTAAGAAAAACCAAAACCATAGGCTCGGAGGAAACTCCGAGCCTATACGCGTTGTTTAAGGTTTGACAAAACGGACTCTTAGGTTTATTATGCTTTCATACATTTCTAATTTTTTCGCAAAAAGGACTGATACGCATGGAAAACATAAGCGCGAAAGCGCCTTGGAGGGAACAGCTCGGCGAGGTGCCGTTCACCCTCGATTATTTTGACGGCTCGATGTTCGAGGCCGTCGAGAAGATCGCCGAAAAATACCCTAACAACGTCGCATTTGACTTCATGGGGAGATCGACGACGTATAAAACCCTCGTCAAGGAGGTCGAAAGCTGCGCAAAGGCACTGCGTACGATAGGCGTGCGCGAGGGCGACAAGGTCACCATCGCAATGCCCAACTGCCCGCAGGCCATCCAGACCTTCTACGCCGTTAACCTCATAGGCGGCATCTGCAACATGATCCACCCCCTGTCCGCGGAAAACGAGATAGAGTTTTATCTCAACGAGTCGGAATCCGTCACGGCGATAACCCTCGACCAGTTTTACAACAAGTTTGAAAACATCCGCCAGAACACCAAGGTCGTGAACATCGTCATCGCCAGCATAAAGGACGAGCTTTCAAAGCCCGTCAAGGCGGGATATATGCTCACCGAGGGCAGAAAGATACAAAAGATCCCCGACGACGCCCCCGTTATACGCTGGAACGAGTTCCTGCGCATGGGCAAGCACTGCTTTTATAACTACAAGGTAAAGCGCACGGGCTCGGACCCCGCCGTTATTCTCTATTCCGGCGGCACGACCGGCACGACCAAGGGCATTTTGCTCTCAAACCGCAATTTCAACGCACTCGGCCAGCAGGTCATCGCGGCAAACCCCATGTTCCGCGTGGGCGACAAGATGCTCGCGGCAATGCCCCTGTTCCACGGCTTCGGGCTCGGCGTGTGCATACACACGATGCTCTCACAGGGCGGACGGTGCATCCTCATTCCGCGCTTCACGGCGGAGACCTACGCAAAGCAGATAACGAAATACCGCTGCAACTTCATCGCGGGCGTGCCCACGCTTTACGAGGCGCTGCTGAGACTTCCGAGCATGGACAAGGCAGACCTCAGTTCGCTCAAGGGCGTATTCTCCGGCGGCGACAGCCTCTCGATCGAGCTCAAGAAGAAATTCGACAAATTTCTCTATGACCACAACGCGAAAATCCAGATCCGCGAGGGCTTCGGTCTCACCGAATGTGTCACCGCGAGCTGCCTGACCCCGCCGCACATGGCAAAGGTCGGCAGCATCGGCCTCCCCTTCCCGGACACCTATTATAAGATAGTCGAGCCCGGCACGGACAAGGAGCTCCCCTACGGCGAGGAGGGCGAGATCCTCATCGCCGGTCCCACCGTCATGATGGAGTACATAAAGCACCCCGAGGAGACCGCGCGCACCCTGCGGCATCACGCCGATGGGCTGACGTGGATGTACACGGGTGACCTCGGCATGATGGACGAGGAGGGCTTTATCTACTTCCGCGGCCGCGCAAAGCGCATGATAATCTCCTCCGGCTACAACATCTATCCCGGTCAGCTTGAGAACATCCTCGACGCGAACGAATTCGTCCACATGAGCTGCGTCATCGGCGTGCCCGACCCCTACAAGATGCAGAAGGTCAAGGCGTTCGTGATGCTCAAGCCCGGCGTGCCCGAAAGCCCCGAGACGAAGGAGGCAATTCTGGCTTACTGCCGCAAGAACATCGCAAAATACGCCATGCCCTACGACATCGAATTCCGCCGCGAGCTGCCCAAAACGCTCGTGGGCAAGGTAGCCTACCGCGTCCTTGAGGAAGAGGAGGAGGCCAAGCGCGAAAGCGTCAAGGCATAAAAACGCGCAAAAAACCTGTGCAAACTGAGTTTGTGCGGGTTTTTTCCGTAAATGCAGGTGTTTTAACACTTTATACCTTGAAGCGGAGCGTGCGCATATGATATAATTAGCAGACTTAAAATGAGGTGATCAAATGAAGCTTAAACACGTTCTTTTGAGTGCAATGATGATAGCGCTCATATTCGTACTGTGTGCCTGCGGCGGCGACAAGGAGCCGGAGGAGACTCCCGAGCCGAGCTATGCCCCTCCCGCAGTGAACACCGAAGCCCCCGATTCTCCCGAGGAGAGCGACGCACCCTCGAACGGCGGCACTTCCAACAACGGCAGCACCCCCTCCTCTCAGCTCGGTCAGACCGCGGACGCCGGCTCGGAGTACCTTCAGAAAATGGTCTTTATCGGCGACAGCACGACCTACGGTCTGAAGGCATATAACGTTCTGCCCGCATCTCAGGTATGGACCCCGACGAGCGGCACGCTCGCGCTGTTTAACCAGTCCATCGCAACCATACTCTACCCGCCCACCAACACCGAGGTGCCCATCACCGACGCCGTCGGAATGGCAAAGCCGGCATACGTCGTGCTCACCATCGGCGTCAACGGCGTTTCGATGATGGACGAGGACTCCTTCAAGAGCCAGTACATTGACCTTGTCACCCGCATCCAGTCCGTCAGCCCCGACACGAAGATAATCTGCAACTCCATCTACCCCGTCGAGGCTTCCTACGAGGCAAAGGGCAACGGCATAAACAACGCCGTCATCGACCGCGCAAACGGCTGGATCGCCGAAATTGCGGCCACGACCGGCACGAAGTACACCGACTCCGCCTCCGTCCTCAAGGGCAGCGACGGCAAGCTCATCCACGAATACGGCAACGGCGACGGCATCCATCTCTGCGCCGCCGGCTTTGAGCGGGTCATGAACTATCTCAAGACCCACGCATATATTTAAAATTCACGAGGTGTATGACATGAAAAAAGCATCCGTAATAGCCTTTGTGCTGATGCTGTGTCTGCTGTGCTCGTGCACGGGCGCCAAGCAGCCCGCAGCCGAGCCCGATATGCAGACCGTCGCAGACGCGGTGACAGCGGCGGCAAAGCTCAATATGGAGGACATGGCTCAGACGCCCGACAACTATGTTCAGGAGCTTATGAACATATCCCCCGACCTTTACGAGATCCGCAACACCCTCATCTCCTCCGTCAGCACGAGCATAAACGAATACGGCATTTTCAAGGCCACGAGCAAGGAAAATGCCGACGCGATAGCCGAGGCGCTCAAGGCATATCTTGACTACCGCAGGAGCGTGTGGATGGACGAGTATATGCCCGAGGAAAAACCGAAGCTCGAAAACGCCGAGGTATGGCAGCAGGGCAGCTACGTCATGTATGCGATCCTTGACGACAGCGCCCGCTCGGCAGCGCACAGCGCATTTGACGGTTGCTTTGAGGGCTGAGGGATATGAAACTTATATGGCATTGTCACGCCTGCTTTGAGCTTATAACGCCGCAGGGCAGCGTGGTATTCGATCCCTACGCGCCCCAAAGCGTGCGCGGTCTCAGACTCCCCGAGCTGCACGCGGACTCCGTCATTTGCAGCCACGGTCACTCCGACCATAACTACGAGCAGGCGGTCGCACTCAGCGGCAGACAGCCCGATTTTAAGATAACTCAGATACCGACTTATCACGACGGCAAGCTCGGCGCGCTTCGCGGAAATAACCTCTGCACCGTCATCGACACCGGGCTCATGCGCATCGCACATCTGGGCGATCTCGGTCACACGCTCGGCGTTGAGGCTCTTGCCGGTTTCGGGAAGATAGACGTGCTCATGATACCCGTCGGCGGCTTCTACACCGTCTGTGCAAAGCAGGCGCACGACATTGCCGTCGCGCTCGGCGCAAAGACGATAATCCCCATGCATTACCGCTGCACCGACGCAGGGCTTGACGAGGTCGCGGGAGTAGATGATTTCCTCCGGCTGTGGGACAAGGACGAGATCATGTATCTCGACGGCTGCGAGTATGAATTCACGAACGCGAAAAAGCGTCAGATAGTCGTTTTTAAGCCCGATCCCGCGTGTATGATCTGAATTAAGCATAAAAAATGAGATGCATTTGCATCTCATTTTTTTGATTTCATCATGCGGACTATGTCCTCGCGGCGGCGCTCATAGGCGGCGAGATTCACGTCCTCATACGCAAGCCTCGGCTCCTTCACGCCGAGAAGCTGCATGAGGTATTTCGTAAAGCCCGGATTCATCATTATAAACGGTCCGACCATGGAGGTCGAGAAGAAATTATTTATCCTCACGCCCTCGAGCTTGGAACCCTTGTTTATGCCGCAGCCGAATTTGACCTCGGCAAAGTAAAAGTCCTTATTGTCGCCGTAAAGCCGCGAAAACTCCGCCTTGAAGCCGACAAGCTCCATGTTTTCAAAGCTGCAAAGCTGCGTCGAATTAAAGCGGCTTAGCATATTGCGCTTTGCGTACAGCGGTACGAGACCGAGACCGCGAATTCTGCTGCCGTCCTCGTTTTCGATGAACTCGCAGAAGACCTCGCCGGCGTTTGCGGTCATGAGAAAGACCGTGCCGGAGTCAATGAGCTCGGCTATCCTGGCGCGGTGCGGCATGAGCTTTTTAATGACGAGCTCCTGCTTACTCTCGGTCATGGCGCCCATTATCACCATATCGACCTTCTCCGCTGAAAAGCGCGGCTCGTCGGCATAGCTCGTTTCGATAAGCTCCGCCTCGGGCATACACTGCTTGAGATATCTCCAGTTCCAGCAGTCGCCGAACAGATTTGCAAATTCGGGAAACAGCACCTCTATCTTCACTGCCTCTCGCCTCCTTTCTCAAGACGCGCGAGAATGCCCTCGCGCACCTGCTTTGTGAGCTGAGGCGTCGTCAGGTCGTGGAGAATGAACACCTTATCCGTACCCTCAAGCTCAAGCTGCGCCGGAGCGTCCGGCTCATGCGCAACGCAGCGTATCTTCTCCTCCGGCACTCCCGCCAGCAGCAGGCGCAGGTGGTAGTCATGCATTCTCTCGCCGCAGACGACGATGCGCTTTATGCTCTCGTCGTTTAAAAATTCAAAGTCCGCGTCGTAGACCCAGGTGACGATCTCGGTCGTTTTCTTGTAGGTGAGGTCGTCGAGCATGACGATGACCTCCTTCACGCCCGCCTCGGAGCGGATATAGTCGAAAACTATCGAGCACGCGACGGGGTTCTGACCCTTGGTCATGTTGGTGACGACCTCGACGCCGTTTTTGGTAACGTTCGTGTAGCGCGATTTGACTATGCCCATGTGCTCAAAGCTCTTTGCAATAGCCTCCGCGCTCAGCCCGAACTCACGCAGCACCGCAACGACGGTGACCTGATTATAGGTGTTGAAAACGCTGTCGTTAATGAGCGGATAGGTCTCCTCGCCGTTTTTCGTGCGCACGGTGAAGGTTTTGGCGGCATAGTCGGGCGAGGCGGTGTAATCCCCCTCGGGCGAGGCAAAGCCGCAGCCGGTGCAGTGCATTTTGCCGATGTGGTGATAGCGCACGTAGTCGTACTCAAGCCTTGCGCCGCAGTAGGGGCACACGCGCATATCGTTTATGATATTGACGCATTCGTCCCTGTCCGTCGGCAGGCGGCTTATCGAAAAATAGCTGCGCTTGTTGTTTATCTTCAGTCTGCTGCTGATGGGATCGTCCGCATTCAGTATCATATGCGTATCGTCGGGGAGGTTGGAGTCAATAAAGGAGAATATAAACTCCGGATGCGCATTGCGCTGTATGGAGTCGCGGAAGAGGTTTGTGCAAACGGCATAGTCTGGGTGGACGTAGCTGTAGATCCTCTTTGAGCTGCGCTCGTCGACCTCGAAAACGGCAAGCTGTTTTTTGACCTTGCCGGAGAGGCTGCACTCGGAGATGAGCGAGCTTGCTATGCCCGCATCGACATTTGAGCCGGCGCGGTTATTGAGCACGTCATAGCCGTTATCCGTGAGCGCGTCAATGAGCATATTGCAGCAGGTGGTTTTGCCGTTCGTGCCGGTGACGGTTATGATGGTCTTAGGCTTATCTATCCTGCCCAGAAAATCAGGGCAGAGCTTTATTGCGAGCTTGCCGGGAAAATAGCTCGCATTCATGCCCAGCAGCTTTTGCAGCCACATGGCGAGCTTGCTGATGATAAGGGCAATTATAAATCTGGCGTTTTTC
>USPI01000020.1 GCA_900556535.1 uncultured Eubacteriales bacterium
CCATTATAATTGGAACAGGGTCTTAATAAGCCCGAAAAGGTCGCTTATTTTCTCAACGACTACAATGAGAACGACTACAAGCGCCGCAATGGTCGTCATGAGTGCCTGCTCGTCCCTGCCCGAGCGGGTCAGAAGGATATTCAGCACCGCGACGAGTATGCCGACGGCGGCAATTTTGAAAATGAGCTCAACTTCCATTTTTCCTCCGTAATGTCACAGCATGATTATGGCTATGATAAGCCCTGCCGCTGCGCCCGTGCCGACGTACATTCTTTTGTTTGCGACCGCAGCGGCTCGCAGCTCGCTCCGCGCCGCCTCCAGCTGCACCGAGCAGCGCTCGATGGCGCATTTTTGCATATCCGCGTCATAGCGTCCGAGTGAGCTTCCGAGCGATACAAGGCTTTGTACACAGCTTTTCGGCAATGAAGTCAGCTCGCTTTGAACCGAAGCTGTCCATATATCGCAGAAGCTGCTGTCCCCAAGCTCGGAAAGCCCTGAAATCACAGCGCCGAGAAACGGCTCCACAGACTTGTCCGAGCTTTGCATCACAAGGCTCAAAGCAGAGTCAAGCGGAGTGTGGGACGTGCATATCTCGCTTTTTATAAGCTCAAGAGCCGATATGAGCGAAGAATACATCCTGTCAAGCTCCGTTAAGCCGTGCGCCTTCATTATCCCGAGGGCGGCGCAGGAGAAAACTATCATTCCGGCGGCAACAAGTCTCATGACAGCACCTCACATGAATAGCTGCGCCGCCCGTTTTTGTTATGTATCGTGACGGCGTCGGTAAAAACTCCGCTTTTAATAAGCTCTCTGTAAACCGGACGCTTGGACAGATCCCTGACAGACGCGGCGTGAATTGTCGCAATGAGCCTGACGCCGCAGCCTGCGGCACTCAAAGCGGCATTTATATCATCCGGCGAGGATATCTCGTCCATCGCTATCACCTGCGGGCTCATCGAGCGCAGCAGCATCATGACCGCCTGCGCCTTCGGAACATCCGTCATAACATCGCAGCTTTCTCCGAGGTCAAACTGTGCTCTTCCGCCATAAACCGCCGCTATCTCTCCCCTCTCGTCGGCTGCGGATACGCGCACACCGTCTGTTGACAGAGCTCTTACGAATTCGCGCAGAAGCGTTGTTTTGCCGCCTCCGGGTGCAGAGAGAATGAGAATATTGGCTCCCTTGTTATGAAGAAGCGTAAGAATATCCTCACTCAAGGCGCAGTGCAGCTCGTGCGGTATTCTGATGCACACCGAGCTGATCTCGCGCATGGCGGTGACTTCTCCGCCGCTGCACACGCCCGTGCCGCACAATCCGAGCCGTATCCCGCAGCAGCAGCCGATAAAGCCCTTGGCAATATCCTGGCTGAATGCATGGACTGAGGCGCGCGTTGCCTTTTCTAGGACAGCGGCGATGTCGTTTTCGTCTATAACGCCGCCCGCGAGCTGCACCTGCACACCGTCTATAAGTGCGGTAGGCTCAAAGCCGATCCTCAGCCTGAATTCCTCCGCGTTTTCCGTATTTTTGCCGAGCTGCGCCGCCGTTTTCGACGGCAGCAGCTTTACGGCTTCATCATATGCTCGCATTTTCTTTACCTCAAATGACCGGTATGAGCAGCAGCCTGTCGGGTATTTCGTCCTCTATGGAGTTAACTTTCTTTATAATCTCGGTGTCTGAGCAATGCCGCTTTGCAAGCTCCCAAAGGTCACCCTCGGGTGCGCACATATAAGCGTTTGCACTCGGCTTTTCAGCATCCTCGTCAAGCTCCGTGATGCCGACGATCATTTCAATATTCTCGCACGAATGCTCGCAGCTTGTGTAGCTTAAAATGGCCGTTACAGTGATGGTGCTGCCCTCGAAAGCGGCAGATGCGGATGTGCTGCGGACATGAACGCCGCCGCACGCTTCCTCAAGCTCCGCCCTTGCGCGCACACGGCATGAGCGAAGCTCGCCCTCGCCGTCAATATAGATAACCTCTGCCGTAACGGGCGCAGTGACGACGCCGTCCGAGCACTCGGGGCACTCTGCCGCGGCATACGCCGATACAATGCTTTGCACGCCGTGATCCGAGCTGTACGGCAGGCTTAGTCTTGTCTCGCGGCACTCATGAGCGGTGCTCGTTATAACGCTCACGCTGCTTTTTTCAATGCTCAGCTTTTTGCGGCATGAGTAGGCGTCGCTTAGATATTTCTCCTGCTGCTCCTGCGTGCAAACGATCTGCACCGCGGCGCGAATATCGGCCGAGAGCTTGCCGTCAAATGCCTCATAGTGCTGACCCGTCAGCATGGGCGTTATGCACACGTCGGGTGACGGCGCTTCCTCCGGCAGCGTGAACAGCTGCGAAAACGGCAGCTTAAACGAGCAGGTACGCAGCTCATCATTTTGAGTAAAAAACGCCTCGATATTGCAATCACCCTTTACCACGAGCTTAGTTCCAACGATCTCGCTGCCGCAGTCGGAAAGGGCTGCAAACGCTTTTATCAGCGTACCTCCACTCAATTCGTCGGGAAGCGAAATGTCGTCCTCAATGCCGAGATTTTTTTCGCCTGCGAATACCGTTTCCGTGAATTTGAGCTCGCTTTCCCTGAAAAACAGCTTATCAGTCGCGCTCTCCGGCATCTGATAGCTGCGGATGTCAACGTATTTATAGCAGCTCTGCTCCATCGTGACGCTCGCGCTGAGCGATATTTTCCGTGGATTGGCAGCCTTTGCGTCAACGCCGACGCAAATGATCCTTGTCACGCACACGCAGGTGCTGTCGGCGCCTTGAGCGTCAAAGCAGATCTCAAACGGAAGCACAGTTTCGACGCTGCGCACGCCCGCTCCGCCCTCAGGGACGTACAGTACCGCTGCGCATATTTCGCCCATCACGCTCACACAGTCGCTTGTGACGCTCTTCTCTTTTATGCGGCACTGGTGACGGCAGCAGACGATGCGGAGGATATCCTCCATCGTATCGGGAATAATGAGCTCGCTCTCGGCAGCCGTCTGCGAGCGCGATGCGCACAGCTTTTTATACCGGCTTCTTTCCCTGCATTTAAGTTCAATTTCCATTGCCATGCTCCTTGAAAACTTGTTTTGTACAGACTATGCCGGATAAGCTTCTTGTATGCATCACCGGCATCTGAAAAGCCAAACGCCGAGGCATATAAGCGCCGCGGCAAACATAAACCACCAAAACTGCGTCGGAAGAATGAGCGAGAGTATAATTACCACACCCGATGCTATCGCGATTACAGCAAACAGTGCACACGGACCTTTACGCAAAAAACCGCCCCCTGCAAAAGCGTTTTTTATAAACACTATGCCGGGGGCGGCGCTGTTATTCATTTTTCCCAAAACTTATTCTTGGCTATCATGTCGTACAGCCTCGTGTACGACTCATAGCGGCTTTTGACTATATTCCCGTTCTTGACCGCTTCGGTAACGGCGCAGCCGGGCTCTTTAATGTGTGCACAATCGTCAAATCTGCACTGCCCTATATACGGCGCAAAATCCCGAAAATCATGCTGGAGCCTTGTTTTTTCAATGCTTTGCATCATTTCGATCTCAAACGACGCAAAGCCGGGGGTATCGGCAATAAAGGTGTCTTCTCCCGCGTCAAACAGCTCAACATGGCGCGTTGTATGTCGGCCTCGTCCGAGCTTTTGGCTCACATCGCCGACCTCGAGCGAAAGTCCGGGCAGCATCGTGTTTAATATGCTCGACTTGCCGACGCCTGAGTTGCCCGTAAAGGCGCATATTTTCCCTGCAAGTGCGCGTTTTAGCTCTGCGACGCCCTCGCCTGTTTCGGCGCTGACTCTGAATGTACCAAAGCCCGCTCTGCAATAGGTCGAATATAAGTCCTCCGCGGGATCGATATCGGTTTTGTTTATGCACACGACGAGCTCGCAGCCGGCCTCCTCGCATATGACCGACACGCGGTCTATGAGAAACGGGTCTGTCACGGGGTTCGTGTTCGCCGCAATGAAAACGAGAGTGTCGATATTGGCAACCGCGGGACGAATGAAGAAGTTTTTGCGCTCATGCACGGCGGTCACAAAGCCCTTGCTGCCGTCCGGATCAAAGCTGACCCTGTCGCCGACCAGAGGTGAGGTACCGTCGAGCCTGAATTTTCCGCGCGCACGGCACTCGTATATTTTCCCGCCGGAATCAACGTAGTAAAACCCGCTGAGCGCCTTAATTATAGTCCCTTCCATTCAGCCTCCGTTTCCTGACGGGCCGGTGGATATGGTGATGTTTATCTTCGTGTGCTCCTCGACCTGAGTTCCGGCAGCGACATTCTGCTCTATGACCGTACCCGCCTCGAGATCGCTTTCAGCCTTGCTTATAGTTCCGACGCTCAGATTGCTGCTCTCGATCTTCTTAATGGCGTCCTCCTGGGAAAGACCCTTGAGCTGCGGCATTTGGGTCATGACGATGTCGGGGCCCTTGCTTATGACGATCTTGACCTCGCTGTCCTCCTCGGCGGCTGCGCCAGCAACGGGGTCGGTGCTGATGACATAGCCCTTTGTGATGCTGTCCGACGCCACCTGAGTAACGGAATATGTGAAGCCCGCGTCCTGGATAATGCTTATCGCGTCTTCCCTGCTGCGGTTAATAATATTCGGCACCTTGAGCAGACGCTTCTGGTCGTTTTCGGTTTTGGTAGCACAGACGAGCTCGACGATTATCTTGCCGCCGTTTTCGCTGATGGCTCTGCTGCGCCCGGCATCGGGATCCTGAGAAATGATGATACCGTATTCATGCTCGGAATCGACCTTGAAGGTGACCTTGAAATCGTATATTTTCTTAAAATCCTTGTCGTTGATGACGTCCTCATAGTAGCGCCCGACAAAGTTCTCGACCTTTATTTTCACGGGGTCTGTAAACATATCCTTGAGAAGATAGGTATAAACAAACACAAAGCCGAGGATTATTACAAGCAGCACAGCGAAAAAGCCGATGCTGAACGAAAGTCTGCCGCCGCGCTTATTCTTTTTAACTCTGCGCGGCGTGTCATCCGAGTCAATAAGCACACTGTCGCTGTCCTCAAGCACGTGCGCCGTGAGGCTCTGCTTTTTGAACTGCTCAAGGTCACGCAGCAGCTCGCCGGCGGTCTGATAGCGTGCGTCAATGTCCGCATCCATCGCCTTGAGGCATATTCTCTCAAGCTCCTCAGGTATTTCCGGTACTATTTCGCGCGGTGATACGGGTACGGTGTTCATATGCTTTACAGCGACCTCGACGTCGGTGTCTCCTACATACGGCAGGCGTCCCGTGAGCATCTCGTACATGACGATGCCGAGGGAGTAGATATCGCTTCTCGCGTCGGGAGCGGCGCCGCGCGCCTGCTCGGGGGCAATATAATGTACAGAGCCCACCGTCTCGCCGTTACTTTCCTCAATGTCGTTTTGAAGCTCGGCTATGCCGAAATCGGCGACCTTTATCATGCCGTTTTTGAGCAGCATGATGTTCTGCGGCTTAATGTCGCGGTGGATAATGCCCTTTCCGTGCGCGTGCTCAAGCGCTTTTGCTATCTGTATGGTAAAGTCGAGAGCCTCGGAGGGGGCTATCGCACCCTTTTGGCGCAGATACTCCTTGAGCGTTATACCGTCAATGAGCTCCATGACGATATATTCGACGTCGTCACTGTGGCTGACGTCGTAGACCGACACTATGTTCGGATGCGAAAGCATCGCGACCGCCTGAGATTCGGCACGAAAACGCTTGCGGAACTCCTCGTTCTGGGCGGTCTCGTCGCGCATTATCTTGACGGCATCATAGCGGTTGAGTCTGTGGCAAAGCGCCTTATATACGTTTGCCATGCCGCCGGAGCCTATGAGTTCGATGATCTCATATCGGTCATCGAGCATTTTTCCTATATATTTATCAGTACTGTTTTCCATGATAGCACCCTTAACTCAAGTTTTGACCAAAACGATGGTGACATTGTCTCTTGCACCGCGCTCAAGCGCAAGCGCCATAAGACGGCCGCACACATCCTCCGGTGCGGTGTTTTCGGTAAAGCAGTCGTGTATTTCCTTGTCCGTTACCATATTGCTCAGTCCGTCTGAGCAAAGCAGTATTCCGTCGCCCTTATGAAGCGGGCACTCAAAATAGTCCGCCTCGACGGAGCTGTCCACGCCGAGGGCGCGGGTGATGATGTTTTTCTTGGGGTGGTGCTCCGCCTCCTCGGGCTTTATCGCGCCCATGTTGACGAGCTCCTGCACATATGAGTGGTCGCGGCTTATCTGGCGTATTCCTTCATTGCTCAGGTAATACGCCCGGCTGTCACCGACGTTGACAAGGCAGGCCTTACGGCGCGTGATGATACCGCCGACGAGGGTCGTGCCCATGCCGTTATAGTTTGCGTCAAAGCGCGAATATTCATAGACAACGCCGTTTGCGTCCGCGCAGCTTTCCTTCAATAGCTTTTCCTGATTGCCGATGAAAAGGCGTGAGGAAGCAAGGCTTGCGTAAACCTTGCCGACAAATTCCTTGCTCGAAAGTCTGCTCGCCAAATCGCCTGCCTTTGCGCCGCCCATACCGTCGCATATGACGGCAATGACGCTTTTGCGCTTGTCGCAGTTTTCGATTATATAGCTGTCCTGATTCTCACTTCTGACCTTGCCTTTGTCAGTGATACCGAAGCTTCTCATTGTTTGCGATCACCCTTCTGCATTTTTCTGCGCAGCTGCCCGCATGACGCGTCCACGTCTCCGCCCAGCTTGCGGCGCACGGTGACATTGACGCCGTTATCCTCAAGCACCTGCATAAATGCCTTTATATGCCCCTGCGTCGAGGGTCTGAACCGACTTTCCTCAACGTGATTCATAGGTATCAAATTGACGTGAGCGCTCACATACCTTGCGCGCTTTGCAAGAAGCTCCGCATGATAGCGCGTGTCGTTGACACCATCGATCATAATGTACTCAAACGATATTCTGCGCCCCGTCTTTTCATAGTATCTGCGGCAGCACTCCATAAGCTCGTCCACGCCTCGGCCGTTATTTGCCGGCATTATCTTCGAGCGGGTCTCGTCATCTGGAGCGTGCAGCGATACCGATAAGGTCAATTGTAAATTAAGCTCTGCCAGTTTGTCAAATTTTTCGGTTATTCCGCAGGTGGACAGCGAAATATGACGCATACCGATATTCATGCCGTCAGGCTCGTTGACGAGCTTCAAAAACTTCACAACATTGTCGAAGTTATCGAGCGGCTCGCCTATGCCCATGAGGACGATGTTGGAGATCTTCTTCCCCGAATCTATTTCGGAGAACATGACCTCCTCAAGTATCTCGTGCGGCTCAAGGCAGCGCACAAGTCCGCCGATGGTGGACGCGCAGAAGGCGCAGCCCTGACGGCAGCCGACCTGCGAGGATACGCAGACGGTGTTGCCGTGCTTATAGCTCATGACGACCGTCTCTACGGCGTTTCCGTCGGAAAGCTCCCACAGATATTTGATCGTACCGTCTATTTTGGAGACCTGCTTACTTAAAACGGCAGGCTTATAAAGCGTATATTCGGTTTTGAGCTTCTCGCGCAGGGCTTTGGGAACGTCGGTCATCTCGTCAACGGAGCCAATGCCCCGCCCGAGCCATTTGAACACCTGCTTTGCGCGGTATTTCGGCTCGCCCATCGAAATGAGAAGCTCCTCTATCTCCTGCGGGAGCAGATCACGCAGATTTTTCATTCTACTCTCCTCAGCTTACACACAAAAAATCCATCGGTGCCGTGTATGTCCGGCCAGAACGTTATATATCCCTCGGTCGCGCACTCTCCGTTCGGCAGAGAAAAGCTCTCGGCTCTGAAATCGCCGTGGGCGCTCAGAAATGCCGAAACAACATCCTCGTTTTCCTCTCTGAGCACGGTACACGTTGAATATATAAGCTCACCGCCGACCTTGACGGCAGACGCGAGATTATTAAGTATCGCAGTCTGTATTGCTGGAAGCGCCTCGCAGTCGCTGCGGTTTTTATAGCGTATCTCCGGCTTTTTGCGGATAACGCCGTAGCCCGAGCACGGCACATCGGCAATAATTGCGTCGTACTTCTTATCAACAGGCTGCCTTGCGTCCTTTGCAAAGGCGTTAATGCAGCTCAATCCGAGCCGTTTTGCGCCGCCTTCTATAAGGCGTATCTTCTTTTCATGCAGGTCGCACGAGTCGACGCTGCCTGAGTTTTGCATTGCGATAGCCGCAGCGAAGCTCTTGCCGCCGGGGGCTGCGCAAGCATCGAGCACGCTCATTCCCGCCTCAAGCCTTGCCGCAAGCACTGCGCACCTTGCCGCAGGGTCCTGAACGTAAAACAGTCCTTCGTCAAAGCCGGGCATCGCGGTGACCTTGCCCGACACAACGATGCAGTCGGGAAGCCACGCGTGCTTTTTGCAGTCGATTCCGGCGCTATGGAGCATTTGCGTAAGCTCGTCCGTCGTGGTTTTTAAAGTGTTTACCTGCAAAGCGGTTTCCGGTGCCGTGTTGTCCGCGGCAAAAAATGTCTTGGCTGCGTCATATCCGCGGCGCTGCATTATTTCTTCGGCAAGCCACAGCGGGTGGCTGTATTTAATAGACAGATACTGCGCACTGCCCTCGTTCGGAATGTCGGGCAGCTTACCCGCGCAGGCTGCGAGCTTTCTCAAAACAGCATTGCAGAAGCCCGCCGCTCTTGCGTAGCCGAGCTTTTTGCACAGCATAACAGCTTCGTTCACGGCAGCCGATTCGGGTATTTTATCCATGAAAAGCAGCTGATACACCGCACAACGCAGAATATCGCGCACCTTGGGCTCGATTTTGGAGGCTGATTTGCTGAATTTATCTATATACCAATCGCACAGCGTCATGTTCTGCAAAACGCCGAGGCTTATGGTAACGCAAAGCGAAAGCGAGCGGTCGTCCAGCCTGTATTTGGTTTTTGCGGCATCGGCCATCGCCGACGACCATGCGCCGTCACGCCGCGCCCTTTCGAGCACGAACAGCGCCGCTTCTCTTGCTGCGTCCAAAATATCAGTCCTCAACTTTTATGGGATGTCCGAGCAGATAGTCTGCCGCTCTCATGCGTTTTTTGCCGGGAGCCTGAAGCTCGGTTATAACGACGGTCTTACCGTCGGCGCAGGCAATCTCTATGCCCGCTTTTCCGGCGCTGACAACGCTGCCGGGGGCTTTATTCGTAGTGTTTTCGGTGTACTGCGCACAATAGACCTTGAACACGGAGCCGTCAAGCTCCATGGTGGCCACGGGCCAGGGGCGCAGACCGTATATCTGCTTAATAATATGGCGCGGAGAATTATTCCAGTCGATCGGGCTGAGGCTCTTGTCAAGCATTTTGACATAGCTCGCCTTGCTGTGATCCTGCGCGGTGCGCGGTGCACGGCCGGAGTCGATATCGCGCAGCGTTTTATCCAAAAGCTCGGCGCCCATGACCATAAGACGGTCAAAAAGCTCGCCCGAGGTCTCAAACTCGCCGATCTCGGTCTCGACGGTGTAGATAATATCGCCCGTGTCCATTTCGGAGGCGAGGTACATCGTCGTGACGCCGGTTATTTTATCGCCGTTGAGAACGGCCCACTGTATGGGAGCTGCGCCCCTGTACTTCGGCAGAAGCGATGCGTGGACGTTGATTGCCCCGTACTTGGGAACGGCCAGCATATCGTCGGGAAGGATGCGCCCGTAGGCAACGACAACGAGAATATCGGGAGAAAGCTGCTTTATAAGCTCGGTTGCAGAGCCGTCTCTGAGCTTTGTCGGCTGATACACGGGGATGCCGTTTTGAAGTGCAAGCTCCTTTACGGGGCTCGGAGTGAGCTTCATGCCGCGTCCGCTCGGCTTATCGGGCTGAGTGAATACGGCGGCTATATCGTATTTTTCGTCGATGAGCTTTTTAAGGGACTCCGCCGCAAAGTCGGGCGTTCCCATAAACACGATGCGCATGGTTACTCGGCCTCTCTTCTGATTTCGTCCTTACTGAGCATACGCTCCGCCTTTTCGGTGAAAAGATGACCGTCAAGATGGTCCAGCTCATGGCAGATGCAGCGGGCGGTCAAACCGTGACCCTCGTATTTAAACCATCTGCCGTCGCGGTCCTGTGCTCTGACGACGACATTTGACGGACGGTGCACTATGCCGTACTCGCCCGGCACGCTCAGGCAGCCCTCTGCGCCGACCTGCTCGCCGGAGCTCTCGATGATCTCGGGGTTAATAAGCTCGAGTATCTGCTCGTCCTCATCATCGGGAACATTGGTCTCAAGAACGAGAACGACGCGGCGCAGTATTCCCACCTGCGGCGCGGCAAGACCGACACCGTTTGCCTTTTCAAGCGTTTCCGCCATATCGTCAAGAAGCTGGTGGAGTCTTTCGTCAAATTTGACCTGCTCGCGGCAAACCTTATGGAGCACGCTGTCCTCTTTTGTAACTATGTTTCTTAGCGCCATTATATATTTCTCCTAATCCAAGGGGTTATTGTCGGCAAAAACGCTGACGCCCCTGTATTTTCCCGAGCTGCTGCATCGGATGAGCACGTCGGATATCATGCTGCGAATGTGCTTATCTGCCTTGCAGCAAACATTTATTCTGTATCTGTATCGGTTATTCACCCTCACTATCGGAAGCGGCGCCGGACCGAGCACGGTCACGTCGGGCTCTCCCGCGCAGGCGGCTTTAATGACCCTGCTTATGTCGCGGCAGCATTTGACCACCGCGCTTTCGTCCGCGCCCGAGGCGGTTATGGCGATTATATCCGAAAACGGCGGCGTGTTTTGAAGTCTGCGCATTCCAAGCTCCGTTTTATAAAATCCGTCATAATCCTGCGCCGCGGCAAGGCGTATCGTTTCGTTTTGCGGGGTGAAGGTCTGTATGACCGCGCGGCCGGGCTTCGAGCCTCTGCCGCTGCGGCCGATGACCTGAGTTATGAGCGAAAACGTGCGCTCGCTTGCGCGATAGTCTCCGCAATAAAGGCTTTGGTCGGCGGATATTACGCCGATAAGCGTGACATTTTCAAAGTTAAGCCCCTTTGTGACCATCTGCGTGCCGACCATAACGGGTATCCGCTCGTCACGAAATCTGCCGAGCAGAGCCTCGTGACTTCCGGCTGCCTTGACGGTGTCGGTGTCCATTCGCAGTACCTCGGTGTCCGGAAAAAGCTGCTTGAGCTCCTCCTCGACGAGCTGGGTTCCCGCTCCTATATAAGTGAGCATACCGCCGCATTCGGGGCAGCTTTCGTCAACGCGCCGGCTGTAGCCGCAGTAGTGGCACATAAGGCGGCGGTTAGCGCTGTGGTAAGTCAGCGAAACGCTGCAATTAGGGCATTTGTAGATGTATCCGCAGTCACCGCAGCAGATGAGCTTATTCGCTCCGCGGCGGTTTATGAATAATATGCTCTGCTCGCCGCGCTCGATATTCTCTTCAAGCTCACGGCGCAGAGTTGAGCTGAGCTCGCTGCCGTTTCCGGACTTGAGCTCACGCTTCATGTCAACTATCGTGACCTCGGGCAGGTGCATTTCATTATAGCGCTCTGGGAGCTCAAAATAGACGTACTTACCCGTTTGGGCTGCATATCGGCTCTCAACATCGGGCGTTGCCGAGCCTAAAAGCAGCAATGAATTTGTCTTTGCGCAGCGGTATTTTGCAATATCGCGCGCGTGGTATCTCGGCGAGTTTTCGGATTTGTAGCTTTCCTCCTGCTCCTCGTCGATTATTATGAGTCCGAGATCCTCAAACGGAGCAAAGACCGCGCTGCGTGTTCCGATGACGAGACGCGCATCGCCGTTTTTTATGCGTTTCCATTCATCATAGCGCTCGCCGAGTGAAAGACTGCTGTGCAGTATCGCAACTTCGTTTCCGAAATATTCGGAAAACGTGCGTATCATCTGCGGCGTGAGTGCTATCTCCGGTACAAGAAGTATGGCGCTTTTGCCCGAACGCAGTGTATCGGAAATGAGATGGATATAAACGGAGGTCTTGCCGCTTCCCGTGACACCGCACAGGAGTGCCGCCTCCGGAGTCGGACGCTCAAGAAGCTCGTGAAGCCCCTCATATGCCGCCGCCTGAGCACGGTTGAGCACCGGCAGCTCACGCAGCTTGCCGCTCCAAACCTTCGGACGGCGAAAGACCTCCTCCTGCTCGATCTCAATGACGCCCGCATTTACAAGTGCCGTGAGCGATTGCCGCGACGCACCCGTAAAATGAAGAGCCTCGTGCACCGAAACTCTTCCGGTCGTGCTTATAAGCTCCAGAAGCGACGCCTGCATGGGTGCCTTGCGGCGCTTGCCCTGCGCGATCGAATAAGCCTCCTCGGCATCTATCGTGAGATACGCCATATCGCGCATCTTATCGTTGACTCTGCGCTCTCCGTCGGGCTTAAACCAAAAGCCTGCCGGCAGTATGGTCTTGACGGCGTCGTAGACAGTGCAAAAGAGCCTGTCATGCATCCAAAGAGCGAGCTTGAGCTGTGCCAGCGTGAGCACGGGGCTTTCGTCCAAAAGCGATTCTATAGGCTTGAGCTTTTCATACTCGCTTTTATCGCTTAGGGCAAGCACAACACCCTCGCTGCGGCGGTTTCCGCGGGAAAACGGAACCGTCACGCGCATTCCGGGCTGCACCGCACCGAGCATACTGTCGGGGATGAGATAGTCGTATGGCTTGTCCAGACTGTATGTTGCGGCGCTTACCGCAATTTTGGCAATGCTGTTTTCGGACATTCCGCGACCCTCTGTTCAGGAAAATTCAGCGGAGCAGAAATCAGCTCCGCCGTATAAATTTCAGTTTTCGTCTGCCTCGTGCTCACTGTCCTTTTCAATCGTGAGCTTGCCTGTGTAGACCTCGTCAATGGCTGCGGAAACGGGCTTCTTATCAAGAATTATACCGTCCTCCTCGGCAGCGGCGGAGATGGCGCGTGCGCGTCTTGCAACGAGATTAACGAGCTGGTAGCGGTTGCCTGCCTTGCTTACGAGCTCGGCAACGGGGGGATAAAGCATCATGATCAGTCTACCTCACTTAAATAGTTTTTTCTAAGGTCATATTTGCAGTACTCTGCGGTAATGATTGCGGAAAGCTCCTTTGCGGCCTTATCCGCATCGTCGTTTATGATGATGTAATCATAAAAATCTGCGGCGGCGTACTCCTCCTTTGCGCGGATGAGGCGAGCCTCGATCTTGCGCTCGGAATCGGTGCC
>USPI01000021.1 GCA_900556535.1 uncultured Eubacteriales bacterium
GGTGATTTGAAGCCTTTTTGTAAGCATTATAAACACCTCATCCGGCTCTCCGCTGCGCTCCGACCCACCTTCCCCTCGAGGGGAAGGCAATAGCGCTACGGACAACGGCAATTGATTAACTGCGGTGTCACGGTAACGCCCTGCGGCGGTTTTGTCGGCACTCTCGTAACCGTGCCACCGCAAAAAAATGTATAAGCACGGTGCAAAACCGTGACAAAATGCTTGACAAATCGGGGAAATTGGGTATAATGTTATGGTCTGCCGCTATGTGCAGATTATCCTTGCTCCCGACGCGATCGGGGGCCAAAAGACCAGAAGGAGGTGCAAACCATGGCAAAAGCAACTGAGAAGTACGAAGTAATGTACATCATCAACCCGAACTTCACCGAGGAGCAGACCGCTGCTGTCGTCGAGAAGTTCAAGGCGCTTGTTGAGGCTAATGGTACCCTGGACGAACTGGAGGAGATGGGTAAGCGCAAGCTCGCTTACGAGATCAACTACATTTCTGAAGGCTACTATGTGCTGATGAAGTTCACCAGCGGCGCGGATTTCCCCGCCGAGCTGGACCGTATCCTCGGCATCACCGACGGCATCATGCGTCGCCTGATCACCCTGCGTGCTGAGTAAGGAGACGAGATATGCTTAATCACATCACGATCATGGGTCGCCTGACCCGTGACCCCGAGCTGAGATACACTCAGTCACAGACCCCTGTCGCATCGTTCACCCTTGCCGTTGACCGCGATTTCGGCGGCCGCGACGGCGGCGAGAAGCAGACCGATTTCATCGACTGCGTCGCATGGCGTTCCACTGCTGAGTTCGTCAGCAAGTACTTCGCCAAGGGCAGCATGGCTGTCGTTTCCGGCAGACTGCAGATCCGCGATTGGACAGACCGCGAGGGCGGCAAGCGCCGCAGCGCCGAGGTCGTTGTTGACAACGTGTATTTTGGCGAGAGCAAACGCCGCGAGGGCGGCGAAATGCGCGGTGAGCCCCGTCACAATGCAAGCTATGACGCCCCGAAAAGCTATGATGCTCCGAGCGCGTCGGCATTTGCCGAGCTTGGTGACGACGACGGCGAGCTGCCGTTCTAAAATTATTATAGGAGGATACAGCTAATGGCTTTCGATAAGAACAATCCCAAAAACCGCAAGCGCAGAAAAGTATGCCAGTTTTGCGTAGATAAGGCCACCGGCATCGACTATAAAGATGTTGCAAAGCTCAAGCGCTACACTTCCGAGCGCAGCAAGATCCTGCCCCGTCGTACCACCGGTACCTGCGCAATGCATCAGCGCCAGCTCACCGAGGCTATCAAGAGAGCCCGTCAGATCGCTCTCCTGCCTTACGTGACCGACTGATAACACGATCTACATCCGCAGTTTTCGCTGCGGATGTTTTTTTGCGCGAAATTTAATATTACCGTGAAAGGTTTCGACTTTTTCTGCGTCATTATAGGTGACACATCAAATTAATCTCCTTTCTCCACCCCCAATCATCGAAAGACGCCTTTCTCCCCCGAAAGGCGCCTTTCTTTTTTTTCAATAGCGCTTTGGCGCTGCTGCGGATACGCATATTGCGGTATCCCGGTATCGAAAGTGTGGAGAAAACCGCAACTTCCGCGCTGCCCGCGGGTGCAAACTTAGTCGGAACTTCCGACGATAATGTAGGGGCGAGCATTGCTCGCCCGCTGCTCGCCGCAGGGGCAATTCGCCTTGACGCTCCTACCGATACATTTTTTGCAGGTGCTCGGTTACGAAACTTCCGACTAAACCGCCGCAGTCCGTTACCGTGCCTGCGCAGTTTGGTTTTGCTCCATTGTCGGTTGCGCCATCGCCCCCACGGCAGTGGGCGCTATTGGCTTCCCCTTGAGGGGAAGCTGTCAGGCGTAAGCCTGACTGATGAGGTGAATAAAAGCCTTTTTTATAAGGAGTATAAACACCTCATCCGGCTCGGCTAAAGCCGACCCACCTTCCCCTCAAGGGGAAGGCAATTTCTTGGCAATTACGCGGCCTTGTCTTTTCGGTATTTCTGATAACCAATATTTCCGACCATGCGGGCGAGCACTGCTCGCCCCTACAGTGTTGTCGTGACTGCCGACTAAAACCATCCCCACGGGAGGCGCGGCAGATACGGTTTCCTCCGCGCCCTCGTAACCGAGATACCGCAATAGATGTATCGGTAAAATCCTAAGGCGCTCTGCCCCCACGGCAGTGGCGCTCTGCCCCTCGCGGCGAGTGGCTAAAAAATTTCGGTGCTAAAAATAAAGGGAAATGGGAAGTTGCGTCGTATAAGGTTAACGAAGGGAAGTTTTGAGTCCCGAAAACGGAAAGGGCTGATGTTATGGCATGTCCGAGAGAAAGACGAGAGGCGGCCGAGCGCACCCTCGTGTGCGACTACGGCGTGAGAGCCGAGAATTCGCGCGGCCGAGCCGTGCCCGAACCCGAGTGCGAGATACGCACCTGTTTTCAGCGCGACGTTGACAGGATAACCCACTCGAAGTCCTTCCGCCGCCTGAAGCACAAAACGCAGGTCTACCTGCTGCCCGAGGGCGACCACTACCGCACGCGGCTCACGCACACGCTTGAGGTCTCGCGGCTGGCGCGCACGGTCGCGCGGGCGCTTGACCTGAACGAGGATATGACCGAGGCGATGGCGCTCGGCCACGACCTGGGCCACACCCCCTTCGGCCACGCGGGCGAGAGGGCTCTGGCGAAGATCTACGAGCCGGGCTTCAAGCACTATGAGCAGTCGCTGCGCGTTGTCGATATCCTCGAGCGCGACGGACGCGGTCTCAACCTGTGCTATGAAACGCGCATGGGCATCCTGCACCACACCCACGGTGCGCCCGACGACACGCGCGAGGCGACGATCGTGCGCCTGTCCGACCGTATCGCGTACATAAACCACGACCTTGACGACACCATTCGCGCAGGGATACTCAGCGCCGCCGAGGTGCCGGAGATGATCCGCACGCGCTGCGGCGAGCGCAACAGCGAGAGGATAAATTCGATCCTCACCGACCTTATCGAAAACAGCAAAAACGGCGAGATAAAAATGAGCGCGTATATGCAGGAGGCGGTCGATTTCTTCCACTCGTTCATGTACTCGGACGTGTACACGAACCCCATCGCCAAGAGCGAGGAGGGTAAGGTGGACGGGATAATCGACGGACTTTTCAGCCACTACTCCAAGCACCCCGAGCAGATGCCGGGTGAGATGCAGCTCATCGCCGAGCGCGAGGGCGTGCCGCGCGCCGTGTGCGACTATATCTCCGGCATGACCGACGGCTACGCGATGGAGAAGTTCAGCGAGATTTTCATCCCCATGTCCTGGACCGTCAAATGATTTCAGTCACGCTTTAACACACCTACCGATACGCATATTGCGGCAGCACGGTATCGAAAGCGCGGAGCAAACCATTGCTGCCACGCACTATCGGGGCGCGGTCTTTGTCGGTACTAACGACAACACTGTAGGGGCGAGCAATGCTCGCCCGCTGTTGCGCCTTTGTCGGAAGTCCGTCACCGTGCCAGCGCAGTATAATCTATTTCCAATGCAGGTGGCGCTATTGCCCCCACGGCGAGTGGGCGGAGAGCCGGATGAGGTGTTTATAATCTGCATTATAAGGCTTTAAATCACCTCATCAGTCACCTTCGGTGACAGCTTCCCCTCAAGGGGAAGGCAATGCCACTGCCGTGGAGGCGATGGCGTAACCGACAATGGCAGTGGATTTGACTGCGGCAGCACGGTAACGGTCTGCGGAAGAAACCTGCACCCTTGCCTCCCTTGTGCAAAGGGAGCCGCTGCCGCGGAGGCAATGCGCCACGGACAATGGCGGTAGATTTAACTGCGCAAGCGCGGTAACGGACTGCCGATTAAGACCTCACCTACGGGAAGCGAGAGCTTTACGGTTTTGTCAGCACTCTCGTAACCGTGCTGACGCAATATGCGTATCGGAAAAATCCAAAGGCGCATCGCCCCTACGATGCTGTCGGTACTGCCGACCAAGATCGTGCTATCGCAGCGCGAGGCACATACGGTTTCCTCCGCACTTTCGTAACCGAGCCACCGCAATAGATGTATCCGTAGGAGTATTAAGGCGCGTTGCCCCTATGGCAATAGCGAGATTAAAGAAAGGAGAGATGAAAATGGCTATACCGGAGAGCTTCCTGCAGGAGCTTGTAGAGAGAAACGACATTGTTGATGTAGTCAGCGAATACGTCTCTCTGACGAAGCGTTCGGGCTCGAACAGGTTCGGCCTGTGCCCGTTCCACAGCGAAAAGACCCCGTCGTTTTCCGTGTCGCCCGACAGGCAGATATACCACTGCTTCGGCTGCGGCAAGGGCGGCGGCGTTATAAATTTCATCATGGAGATCGAAAACCTCAGCTTCCCCGAGGCGGTCGCGTTCCTTGCAAAGCGCGTCGGAATGCAGATGCCCGAGGAGGCGGACGACCGCGATGCGCGACGGCGACGCCGCCTGCTTGATCTCAACCGCGATGCAGCGCGGTTTTTCTATTCTTGTCTGTCGAAGCCGGAGGGCAAGCCCGCGCTCGACTACATGGCAAAGCGGCAGATCCTGCCCGCGACGGCGAAGCGCTTCGGTCTCGGCTACGCGCCCGATACGTGGGACAGCCTCATAAAGGCGATGAGCGCGCTCGGCTACTCGGAGTACGAGATGTTCGAGGCGGGGCTGGTGCGCAAGGGCAAAAACGGCGGGCATTACGACACCTTCCGCAATCGGCTCATGTTCCCCGTCATCGACGTGCGCGGTGACTTCATCGGCTTTTCCGGACGCATCCTCGGCGACGGCGAGCCGAAGTACATGAACACCCCCGAAACGCCGGTGTTCAGCAAAAGCCGCAATCTTTTTGCGCTGAATCTGGCTAAAAAGTCGAAGAGCGGCTATATAATACTCGCAGAGGGCAACGTCGATGTTGTTATGATGCATCAGGCGGGCTTTGACGGTGCGGTCGCCTCGCTGGGCACCTCGCTCACGCCGGAGCAGGCGCGGCTCATCTCCCACTACGTCGGCGAGGTCATCATCGCCTATGACAATGACGGCGCGGGCAAGAAGGCGGCGCAGCGTGCGATAGGACTGCTGGATAAGCTCGACTTAAAGGTCAAGGTGCTGTCCTTGAGCGGCGCGAAGGACCCTGACGAGTATATAAAGACCAAGGGCGCGGACGCGTTCAGAAACCTGCTTGAGAAGTCGGAAAACCACATCGACTATCGGCTCGGCCGCGTGACGGATAAGTACGACCTCACCTCGGACGAGCAGAAGGTCGCGTTTCTGAAGGAGGCCTCGGACGTTGTCGCCCAGCTCCCCGGCGCTGTTGAGCGGCAGGTGTACTCCATGCGCATCGCGTCTATGGCGGGCGTGGGCGCGGACGTTGTCTCGCAGGAGGTCGAGCGGCGGCGCAAGCGGCTCATTCGCTCGGCTCAGCGCAGCGACGCCAAGGCCGCGGCGCATCCCGAGCGTCAGCTCCAGCCCAAGGAAAAGGAGCTGCGCTATGACGATCCCGAGTCTGCCGCAGCCGAGGAGGGCGTTATACGCATCCTCTATCTCGATCAGGGGCTGTGCAAGGGCAAGACACTGCCCGCGGCGGAGGAATTTTCATCGCCTGCGCTTGCGCGGATATACTCGGTGATGAAGGATAAGTTTGAAAAGGGCGAGGTTATCAGCATGGCGTCGATGAGCGCGGTGCTGCTCCCGCAGGAGGCGGCGCTGCTGGCATCGCTGCTGCAAAAGCCCGAGGCACTGCGCAACGGCGAGCAGGCGCTTGCCGATTACATAGACAGGATAAAGCGGCGCGGCGAGCTGGTACGCTCCGGCGAGGATCTGCGCGCTTTGGCCAATAAATATAAAGAAACCAAAGGATATGAGGGGTAAACGATATGGAAAAGAATCTTGAGAACATGACCGAAGCGGAACTGAAGAAGGCAGCCGACGAGCAGCTTGCCGCGGCGTCTCCCGAGCCGAAAAAGCCCGCGAGACGCAAGAAGGCGGAGGCTGCTGCCGTGCCCGCTGCGGAGGAAAAGACGCCCGAGGAGCTTATAAACGAGCTGGTCGAGAAGGCCAAGAAGACCGGCAAGACCACCACCCGCGATATAGCCGCGCTTGAGGAAAAGGGCGTGGACGCGGAGACGATAACGAAGCTGTACGATATGCTCGAGGCGAACAACATCGACGTTGACATCAGCGCCGAGGATGCAGCGATCCTTGAGGATATCGACCTTCCCGAAATAGAGGAGCTCAACGAGATCGAGGAGGTCACCGAGGAGGAGATCGCCGAGACCAAGATAGATGACAGCTACAGCACCGACGACCCCGTGCGTATGTTCCTCAAGGAGATAGGCAAGGTGCCCCTGCTCACGGCAGAGGAGGAGGTCGAGCTCGCCATCAGAATGAGCGAGGGCGATGAGGAGGCAAAGCGCCGCATGACCGAGGCAAACCTGCGCCTCGTCGTGTCCATCGCAAAGCGCTACGTCGGCCGTGGGATGCTGTTCCTCGACCTCATTCAGGAGGGCAACCTCGGTCTTATAAAGGCTGTCGAAAAGTTCGACTACACTAAAGGATACAAGTTCTCGACCTATGCGACGTGGTGGATACGCCAGGCGATCACCCGCGCCATTGCCGACCAGGCACGCACGATCAGAATTCCCGTGCACATGGTCGAGACGATAAACAAGGTCATTCGCGTATCGCGCCAGCTCCTTCAGGAGCTCGGTCACGACCCCAGCGCCGAGGAGATAGCCGCGGAGATGGGTATGCCCGTTGACAAGGTGCGCGAGATCCTCAAGATAGCGCAGGAGCCTGTCTCCCTCGAGACGCCTATCGGCGAGGAGGAGGACAGCCATCTGGGCGACTTCATCCCCGATGAGGACGCATCCGAGCCGAGCGAGGCGGCGAGCTTCTCCCTGCTCAAGGAGCAGCTCATGGAGGTGCTCGACACGCTCACCCCGCGCGAGAAGAAGGTGCTCGAGCTGCGCTTCGGCATAGTTGACGGCCGCACCCGCACCCTCGAGGAGGTCGGCAAGGAGTTTAACGTCACCCGTGAGCGTATCCGTCAGATCGAGGCCAAGGCGCTTCGTAAGCTGCGTCACCCCAGCCGCAGCAAGAAGCTCCGCGACTTCCTCAACTAACCGCTGCCGCGGGGGCAATGCGCCTTAAAATCGTGCGGATACGGTGAGTGCGGTTGCCCGGTTACGAAGCTGCCGACAAAACCGTAAGGCTCTCGTTTCCTGTTGCTGCCGCGGGGGCAGTTCGCCTTCGGATTTTGCCGATACGGTTATTGCGGTGGCACGGTATCGAAATTGCTGACGAAACCATATCTGCCGCGCACTATCGTGAGTGCTGTTGTAGTCGGCAGTACCGGCAACAATGTAGGGGCGAGCATTGCTCGCCCGCATGGTCGGAAATATCGGTTATTTGAAATGCCGAAAAGACAAGGCAGCGTAATTGCAAAGATATTGCCTTCCCCTTGAGGGGAAGGTGGGTCGGAGCGAAGCGGAGAGCCGGATGAGGTGTTTAAAATCTTCCCTATGAGGCTTTAATTCACCTCATCAGTCAGGCTTGCGCCTGACAGCTTCCCCTCAAGGGGAAGCCAAGCCACTCGCCGTGGCGGGCAGAGCGCCTTTGTATTGTACCTATACGCTTTTTGCGGTGGCACGGTTACGATTATTCCGACTAAACCATTACATGCGGGCGAGCAATGCTCGCCCCTACGGCATAGCTTGCACTTCCGACGATAATGTAGGGACGATGCGCCACGGACAATGGCTGAGCTGTTAAGAGCGCGGACACGGTGACGGACTGATGATGAGACCGTAACTGCCACGCGCTATCAGGGTGCGTCATTGGCTCCCTTGCGTAAAGGGAGCTGTCAGCGATAGCTGACTGAGGGATCGTTTTTGCGCAGCAAACCATAGCAAACAATCCCTCCGGCTCGGCTTACGCCGACCCACCTCCCTTTGCACAAGGGAGGCGCTGGTGCAGCCTTGGTCGGCAGTTCCGGTAACATCGTAGGGGCGAGCAGCGTGCAACCAGAGATATATGTACTCGTAGGAGCGCCAAAGCGCTATTAAAAGAATGACCAGACTATGGGAGGGCGGGCCGAGCTTTGAGCAGTCGGAGCATTTCCGACTGGGCACTGACTCGGTGCTGCTTGCTGATTTTGTTAACACAAGCTCGCGCACGCGCGGGATCGACTTGGGCTGCGGGAGCGGGATATTGCCGCTGCTGCTGTGTACGCGCGCGCCGCGCCTGCACATGACGGGGCTTGAAATCAACCCCGACGCGGTGCTCATCGCGCAAAAAAACATGAAGGAAAACGCGCTGGACGACCGCGCTGACATCGTTTTGGGCGATATTCGCCGCAGCCGCGAGCTGTTTAAAAGCGGTCAGTTTGACCTCGTCGTGTCCAACCCGCCGTATTTTGCCGCGGGCAGCGGAAGGCTCAGCCCCGACAGCGCCCGAGCCGCGGCGCGAGGAGAGGTGCTGTGCACGCTTGAGGACATTTGCCGCGCGGCGTCGTATCTGTGCCGCACGGGCGGTGCGTTTTGCCTTGTCCATCGCGCCGAGCGGCTTGCCGACGCGGTGTGCCTGCTGCGCGAAACGGGCTTTGAGCTCAAGCGCCTGCGCACGGTCTCGCACTCGCAGGAGAAGGCTCCGTCGCTTGTTCTGATGGAGGCGCGGCGCGGTGCGGCTGCGGGGCTTGAGATAATGCCGCCGCTTGTCATGACCGCCCCCGACGGCGGCGAGAGCGGCGAGATAAAACGAATTTACCACAGGGAGAACGAAAAATGAGCGGAAAACTCCACCTCGTCGGCACGCCCATCGGCAACCTCGGCGACTTTTCACCGCGCGCACTTGAGGCGCTGCGCGGCGCCGATTTCATCGCCGCCGAGGACACTCGCGTGACGATGAAGCTGCTGAATCATTTCGAGATAAAAAAGCCGCTCGTGAGCTATTACGAGCACAATAAATATGCCTCCGGCGCGAAGATACTCGATCGCATTCTGGCGGGCGAGAGCTGTGCGCTCGTGACCGATGCGGGAATGCCCGCGATATCCGACCCCGGCGAGGAGCTCGTCAGGCTGTGCGCTCAGGCGGGCGTCGAGGTGCTCGTCGTGCCCGGTCCTGCGGCGCTCGTTTCGGCGGTCGCGCTCTCGGCGCTGCCGTCGGGCAGATTCTGCTTCGAGGGCTTTCTTTCGACCGCGAACAAAAGCCGCCGCGAGCATCTTGAGAGCCTTGCCGACGAAAGGCGCACGATGGTGTTCTACGAGGCGCCGCACAAGCTGCTGCGCACGCTTGAGGACATGAAAAGCACCTTCGGCGCGGACAGACGCATAACGCTGTGCAGGGAGCTGACGAAAATTCACGAGCAGACCCTGCGCACCACGCTCGGCGGCGCCGTTGAGCACTTCACCGCAACGCCGCCCAAGGGCGAATTTGTCCTCGTCATCGAGGGCGCACCGGAGCGCGAAGCGGAATTCACCGCGCAGGACGCGCTTGCGCTTGTCGAAAAATACCGCGGCGAGGGACTTTCCCGCAAGGCCGCGTGCAAAAAGGCCTCCGCCGACACCGGCTTTTCCGCAAACGAGCTGTACTCGATGTCGCTGTGAGATAGATCCGAGATTTAATTGGGAAGTGAACGGCATGACAGAATATACCCTGACCCCGGCGGGAGCGCTGACCCCGGCAAAGCCCGGCGAGCAGCCGTTTTTCGTCACGATGACAACGGCGGAGTTCCGCGAGAGAAAGAGCGAGTTTTCGTTTCATAAGGAGATGCTGCACAGCCTCGGCTCCATCCGCTACTGCAAGGCGGAGCTGTACAAGGACTGCATCATCGGCACCCTGCGCATACCGCGCAAGGAAACGCAGCGCACGCCGGAGCTGAGCTTCGGCTTTTGCCTGACGAAAAATACGCTCTATATCATGGAGGACAGCGGCGACTTCAAGGCGCTGGCGAGCCACTGCCTGAAGCATCAGTTCGCGCTTGAGCGCCCCTCGCAGCTCCTGCTCGGCATCCTCGAATGGCTCACGGAAAACGACGTGCCGTATATGTCGCACATCGAGACCGAGCTTGAGCGCATGGAGGACGAGCTCTCCGGCAGCATAAGCGACGATTTCTTCCGCCGCCTGACGCGCCATCGGCAAAAGCTCTCGGAGCTCGGTTCATACTACGGGCAGCTGTCGGATATCGGCGAAAGGCTCTCGGACGAGCTGTGCACCCCGATAGTTCACGACACCGCCGCGTGGGAGAAATTCGCGCGCCGAGTCGAGCGGCTGGGCGATCACGCCTCGCTCGTTTCCGAAAGCGCCCTGCAGCTTCGTGAGCTGTATCGCGCCGAGCAGGACTCGCGCCAAAACCGCATCATGGGCGTGCTGACCGTCGTGACGACGCTGTTTCTGCCGCTTACGCTGCTCACGGGCTGGTATGGCATGAACTTTAAAAATATGCCCGAGCTTTCGTGGCGCTGCGGCTACGCAGCGGTCATCGCCGTTGCGATAGTCATCGTCGTCGCCGAAATTCTGTGGATAAAGAAAAAGTTCCGAAAATGAGCATAAAAGCCCCCGAAGCACTGCACTTCGGGGGCTTTTCGTTATAATATCTTCTTGAGAATGTCGGTGAAATATTCGGGCAGCTCGGACGAAACGACGATTTTTTCGCCGCTGCGCGGGTGGATGAACTTGAGCCTGCGCGCGTGCAGGCACTGTCCCGTCAGCCCTTTGTCGGGCGCGGGCGCGCCGTAGACGAAGTCGCCCAGGAGCGGGTGACCGATGTGCGCCATGTGCACGCGGATCTGGTGGGTGCGTCCCGTTTCGAGGCGGCAGCGAACGTGCGTGTAGCCGCGAGCGCGCTCTATGACCTCCCAGTGCGTGACGGCGCTGCGCGAATTTTTCTGCGTGACCGCCATTTTTTTGCGGTCGGTCGGGTGGCGCCCGATGGGGGCGTTTACCGTGCCGCTGTCCTCGCGGAAGCCGCCGCGCACGATGGCCTCGTATTCGCGCGAAAGGCTGCGGTCGGACAGCTGCGCGGACAGTGCAAGGTGCGCAAAGTCGTTCTTGGCAACGATGAGCAGCCCCGAGGTGTCCTTGTCGATGCGGTGCACGATACCGGGGCGCTTCTCGCCGCCTATGCCGGAGAGCGAATCGCCGCAGTGGAACATGAGCGCGTTGACGAGCGTGCCGTCGGGGTGACCGGGTGCGGGATGCACGACCATGCCGCGCGCCTTGTTCACGACGAGCAGGTCGTCGTCCTCGTAGGCGATATCCAGCGGGATATCCTGCGGCAAAAGCTCGCCGTCGGAGGGCTCGGGCAGCACGACGCATATTTCGTCCCCCGCGCTGCAACGGTAGTTTTTCTTCACGGGCCTCGCGCCGACCGTCACCGCGCCGCAGTCTATGAGCCGTGCGCAGGCGCTGCGCGTGAGCTCGGGCACATTTTGAGCAAGGAGAGCGTCGATACGCTCGCCGCTCTCCTGTGCCGTCAGATATATGATGTTGTCGTCAAAACCGTCCATTAAAGATCCTTAAATTCCGCAATGATGGAGTCAACGTCGAATTCGTCGAGGCCGATGCCGGCGAGGAAATCGTCCTGCGCGGGCTTTGCCTTGACCGGGCTCGCGGGCTCTGCCTTCGCCTTGGGGCGGGGCTTGACCGCCATGGGCGCGGGGTTGCTGCGCGTCGCGGGACCGAAATCGTCCCAGAACGAGTCGACGGCGCTGCGCGTTTTTTCGGGCTCGGCGGTGATGCGCTCGGAGGCCTCGGACTGCTCCTTCGCGGCCGTGCTGATGCCGAAAATGTCGGCGAAATCGTCCACAGGCTCGTCTGCGGGCTCGGGCGTCTTGGCTTTCTTGGACTTCTTTGCGGGCTTCGTCTCCGCCTCGTCGTCATACGATCTTGAGCCGAAGAAAACGTAGATAACGAACATCAGGCACGACACGACGAGCACCGCGTCGGCGATGTTGAACACCGCGAAGTTCACGAAATCGAGCTTGAACATATCCACAACGTAGCCGAGGAAGACGCGGTCGATGCAGTTGCCGAGCGCGCCCGTGAGAAACAGCACCTCGCACCACACGGCAAAGGGCGAATCGAACACGCGCTTGACGAGCAGGAGCGCGATCGCGATAACGAACACCGCGGTTATCGCAAGGAAGATCCAGCGTGCATATGAAACGTTGTCGAGCAGACCGAAGGCGGCGCCCGAGTTGTGAATGTTCACGAGCTTCACCACGCCCGGAATGAGCTCGTGCGAGCCCGTCGAGAGCGTGATATTGACCGTGACCCAATACTTAAGCCACTGATCCGCGATGAGGATCAGGATGGCGACTATGGCAAAAAGCATATGATCTTCGAGTCCTTTCGGAGATTTTAAATCACCTTATATAATGCACCAAAAATGCGATTTAGTCAAGCGTTGAGCGCACCCGCGCCGCCGCAAAGCGCGCAAAAGGCTTGGAAAATCGCCCGCGCGAAGAAAAAACACTTGATTTTTGCGCCGAGTTTAGGTAAAATAATATGGCTCATGTGCAGCGGCGGGAAGCAAGCTGCGCAAACGGGCGAAACAAATTCGGAGCGGTATCGAAGTGGTTATAACGGCCCTGACTCGAAATTTCGGCGGAATCTGTGAATTTCGTCCCCTCGAAAACTCCTGCTAATTCCGGGTTTTCAAAATTCCAAATCGAATACTTTTATGTTTTCTCTCCTGCTTTTCTCTCCAAAAGATTTTGCGAGTTAAAAACAGGCGGAAATATACGGAGATGTACCCAAGCGGTTGAAGGGTCCGCACTCGAAATGCGGTAGGTCGGCTCAAACCGA
>USPI01000022.1 GCA_900556535.1 uncultured Eubacteriales bacterium
AATGATCGATTATAAAGCATTATACGCAGAAAAACTTACCACACCCGAAGAACTTGCGCGTTGCGTCGAGTCCGGCTGGGTCCTCGGCATGGACACCGCACCTTCTCAGACCCCGGCGATCATGCAGGCTATCGCCGACAAAATAAAGAACAGCGATGTTAAAGACGTGCGTGTTCAGACCCTGCTTGACACCTATCCGTTCGAATTTTACACCAACCCCGAAATGTTCGGCAAGATGACCGGCTTTTCCTGGTTCAGCTCCGGCAACGCCCGCAAGGCTGTAAACGGCGGCTGGGCGGATTTGATCCCCTCGTATTACCGCGATATTCCCCGCCATATCCGCGCGGAGTATGAGTACGATGCATTCTGCATCGAGGTATCTCCCATGGACAGCCACGGCTACTTCAGCCTCGCCCTCAACGGCTCCTATGCCGAGGCGATGATCGACAAGGCTAAGAGGATTTTCGTCGAGGTCAACGAGTGCCAGCCCCGCTGCGTGACCGGTATTCAGCTGCACGTCTCTCAGGTAGACGCCATCGTTGAGTATAACCACGAGCTGCCCGTACTGCCTCCCGTCGTCATCGACGATGTCAGCCGCACCATCGGCGAGCTCATCGCGGAGCAGATACCCGACGGCGCCTGCATCCAGCTCGGCATCGGCGCTATTCCCGACGCCACCGGCATGGCGCTCAAGACCAAGCACGACCTCGGCATCCACACCGAGATGTTCACCGACTCCATGGTCGAGCTGCTCGAGTGCGGCGCCGTGAATAACTCCAAAAAGCAGATCCACCGCAACAAGAGCGTCACGACCTTCGCCTTCGGCTCCAAGAGAATTTACGATTTCGTGGACGATAACCCCTCCATCGAGATCCTGCCGGTCGAATACGTCAACAGCCCCGAGGTCATCTGCAAAAACGACAACATGATATCCATTAACGCAGCCATCGAGGTAGATTTCTACGGTCAGGTCTGCGCCGAATCCGTCGGCACCAAGCATATGTCCGGCTCCGGTGGCCAGATAGACTTCGTGCGCGGCGCCTGCCAGTCCAAGGGCGGCAAGAGCTTCATCGCGTTTACGTCCACCGCAAAGGGCGGCACCATCAGCAAGATAAAGCCCATCCTCACCCCGGGCGCTGTCTGCACCACCTCGAAGAACGACGTTGACTACATCGTAACGGAGTTCGGCATAGCGCACCTGCGCGGCCGCAGCCTCGGCGAGCGCACCCGCCAGCTTATAGCGATCGCTCACCCCGATTTCCGCGACGAGCTCACCTTCGAAGCCAAAAAGCGCGGTATCATAGTCTGATCCCAAACAAAAAACACCGCTCACGAGAGCGGTGTTTTTCAGATTGTCGAAAAACCTATGCTGCCAAGGAAAAACAACCGCGCAGCGGGGGAGTTTGAGGGGGCAAGGCCCTCCTCAAGTTAGATTATAGCCATCAAAAATGCCTGAGCTATCAGGCTTTTTGACACGCTGAAAAACCTTCGGTCCGAAAAGACCGAAGGTTTTTGTTATCTCGGGTATATGGCAGGGTCAAAGTCCGTCCACGGATACTCCTTGGGCGGCTTGACCTTAAAGGTCATGAAGCGCCCCGTCGCGGGATTTGTGAAGCCCAGGCAGTATGACCACAGCGCAATGTTGCAGCCGTCGTCGCGCCCGCCGTATTTTCTGTCGCCGATGAGCGGCATTCTGCGGTGGGTAAACTGTGCGCGTATCTGATGTGTGCGGCCGGTTATGAGGTTGATTTCGACCATGCTCTTTTCGCCGTTTGTGCCGAGCAGGTGATATTCCAGCACCGCCTCCTGCGAGCCGCGGCAGGGCTTGTTGACAACGAAGGTCTTGCGCTGCTCCTTTGAGCGCAGCAAAATATCCTCCATGCGTCCGCGCCTCTGCTCAGGCACTCCGCGCACGACGGCAAGGTAGGTTTTTTTAAACTCGCCCGCGCGTATCTGACGGCTCAGCTCCGACGCGGTCTCCGGGTTTTGCGCAAAGACCATCAGCCCCGAAACCACCTGGTCGAGCCTGTGCACCGTGCGTATATCCGTATCCTCGCCGAGCGTCTCACGCAGCAGCGAGGGCATACCGCCCGGTTCGTCTGTCGATATGACCCCTGCGGGCTTGACCGCCACGATCAGGTTCTTGTCATAATAAATAAAATCCATATCTATACTTTACCGCAGCTTGGCTGTTTGGTCAAGCCGATAAATGCAATAATTCCCCCGAAGCATCACTTTCGGGGGAATTGGAGCGACAGACGGGGCTCGAACCCGCAACCCTCGGCTTGGGAAGCCGATGCTCTACCATTGAGCCACTGTCGCATATTATGTCTGCAAGCCTTGAAAACACAGGGGTTTTGCGACTCGGATGCTTTTTTGAAGCGCAGCTTGTCGGAAAAAACAGCCCTGCTTGGGCTGATGATTGTTGCACCTGTGTTGCACCTATTTTACACTCACAAGACCGATTTTGCAAGCATTTAATTTGCACAGTTCACGGCTGTGAAAAAAAGCGTTGAATATTGTGTTAAAAAGCTTAACAAGTGCAGGTTTTTTATTGCAAAGAGTATAGACATTTAGTATAATGTATCTATTACTACATAAGGCGGTCAAGACAATGGCATATGTCGAGTTTAAAAAAGTTAAAAAGACCTATCACGTTGGCGAAATCAACATCGAAGCGCTCAAGGACGCCACGTTTGAGATAGAAAAGGGCGAGATCTGCGTTATCGTCGGCGCCTCCGGCGCGGGCAAAACGACGCTTCTTAACATCCTCGGAGGCATGGACAGCCTGACCTCGGGCAAGGTCATCCTTGACGGGCAGGATATATCCTCCTACGGTCCCAAGGAGCTCACGACCTACAGACGCTATGACGTAGGCTTCGTGTTCCAGTTTTATAACCTCGTGCAGAATCTCACGGCCATAGAAAACGTCGAGCTTGCCGCGCAGATATGCCGCGACCCCATGGATGCGGCAAAGGTCATTGACCTTGTCGGGCTCAAGGACAGGGCGAATAACTTCCCCGCGCAGCTTTCCGGCGGCGAGCAGCAGCGCGTTGCGATAGCCCGTGCGCTTGCGAAAAATCCGAAGCTCCTGCTCTGCGATGAGCCCACCGGTGCACTTGACTATAACACCGGCAAGGCGGTCTTGCAGCTCTTGCAGGATTGCAGCAGGAAAAACGGCATGACCGTCGTTATCATAACACATAACCAGGCGCTCACGGCGATGGCGGACAGAGTCATTTCGGTAAAAAGCGGCATTGTCACCGATATGAGCATAAACGAGCACCCCGTGCCCATAGAAAACATTGAGTGGTAAGCAGATGAACAGTTCAACTATTAAGCTAACAGCAAGAGAAATAAAAAACAGCCTCGGACGCTATGTGGCGATCTTCGCCATAATCGCGCTCGGAGCGGGGCTTTTTGTCGGCCTTCGTCTGTCGCGCCCGGACTTTCTCGAAACGTATGACAGATACATCGCGCAGACGCATTTTTATGATTTCCGACTTGTGTCCACCCTCGGCCTGACGGACGACGACGTTGCCGCGGTCAAGCAGCTTGACGGGGTGCAGCGCGCCGAGGGCACGGTCAGCGCGGATTTCCTGTTTAACACCGAGGATGAGGAAAACCTCATCATGATGGCGCACAGTATTCCGAGCGACGTTAACCTCATCAAGCTCAAATCCGGCCGTATGCCGGAAAAGGGCAACGAGTGCCTTGCCGACTCGGAGCTGTATTCCGAGGATGATATCGGCAAGACTGTGAAGCTGTCTGCGGATAACTCACAGCGCACCTTTGATACCTTCGCCTACGATGAGTACACGATAGTCGGCATAACCGAGAGCGTTTTGTACATTAACGTCGAGCGCGGCTCGAGCACTCTCGGCAACGGCAGCGTCAAGGGCTATATCTACCTGCCCTCCGACGGCTTTTCGACGGATTATTACACGGAAATCTACCTCTGCGTTGACTCCGAGGGCTATGTGTATTCCGAGGAATACGAAAACAGCATCGAGCGCTATAAGGCTCCCCTTGAAAAGCTCATGAAGGAGCGCGCGGTCATCCGCTATGACAGTATCATCGACGACGCGATGGCGCAGCTTGACGATGCAAAAGCGCAGTATGAGGAAGGCAAGAAAAAGTATGACGCTGCAAAGGCGGAATATGATCGCGGCTATGCCGAATATACTCAGAAGAAGGCCGCGACCACGGCTCAGCTCGAGCAGGCGCGCAAGCAGATAGAGGACGCCGAGAAAATGATGGGGGACACCTCTGTCATTGACCAGAAGCAGGCGGAGCTCGATGCGGCAAAGGCAAAGCTCGATGCGGGCAAGGCCGAGTACGAAAAAGGACTGCGCCAGTTTGAAGCAAAAAAGAAGCTGGCTTACGGCACGGTAAACGAGCAGATCGCGTATTACGAAAACCGCATAGACGAAAAAAATAACGAAATTGCGAACCTCAACGCCGAGATAGAGCAGCTCAACGAAGATCTTGCTCAGGCTCAGGCAAACGGCGAAAACTTCAAAGCAAGTCTTATCCAGAAAAAGATCGACTCTGCAAACCGCCGCATTAGGCTCGCACAAAATGAGATAGACAATTGCAACGAGCGCCTCGCCGTCCACCGTCAGAAGAAGGCGGAGGTAGACGCGGAGCTTGCGCCGTATCAGAAGCAGCTTGACGACTCCAAGGCGCAGCTTGACGCGGGCTATGCGCAGATAGCGGCAGGTCAGGCGGAGCTTGACAAGGCACGCGAGATGATAGCAAGCGGCGGCGCTCAGCTTGAGCAGGCCAAGAAAGAATACGAGGCGGGCAAGGCGGAGGCGGAGAAGGGCTTTGCCGCGGCGGAAAAGGAGCTTGCAAGCGGTAAGGCGCAGCTCGATGAGGCCAAGGCGGAGCTTGATAAGGGCGCAGAGGAGCTTGATTCCGCCGAAAAGCAGATAAAGAACATGAATAATGCGGACATCTATGTCCTTGACCGCGATACCAATGCGGGCTATGTCTGCTTTGAGAGCGACACCAACGTTGTGCATAGCGTCGCGGCGATATTCCCGGTGTTCTTCTTCCTCGTTGCGGCTCTCGTGTGCATGACTACGATGACCCGCATGATCGACGACCAGCGCACTCAGATAGGCATCATGAAGGCTCTGGGCTATTCCTCGGGCGCCATCATGGGCAAGTACCTGTTCTATTCCGGCAGCGCAACGCTTTTGGGCAGCGTTTTCGGCATAACGGTCGGCTGCTTTGCGCTCCCCTCGGTCATATGGTACGGATACAGCCTTTTGTATAACCTTTCGTCGATCGTATTTACGGTCGATTGGCCGCTTGCTTTGGGCATAACGGCGGCAAACCTCATCGTCATGCTCCTCGTAACGTGGTACTGCTGCGCAAACGAGCTCAAGAGCGTGCCGGCAAACCTCATCCGTCCCAAGGCTCCCGAGGCAGGCAAGCGAATTTTCCTTGAGCGCTTCCCGAGCATTTGGAACGAGATGGGTTTCATGCAGAAGGTCTCGGCGCGCAATATCATGCGCTATAAAAAGAGAATATTCATGATGCTGCTCGGCATAGGCGGCTGCACCGCTCTCGTCCTGACGGCGCTCGGTCTCAACGACACGATACAAAACGTCGTGAAGGAGCAGTATGACGACGTCATTCTCTACGACTATGAGCTCACCCTCGCATACGATATGAATGACGAGGAGCAGAAAATTTTCCGCACCGAGGCGGGCGATAACATCGGTGACGTCATGTTCATGTACCGCAGCCTTGCCCGGGTCGACGGCGGCGGAGCCATAAAGAACGCGACAATAAGCGTGACCGACGGCAAGAAGATATGGAACTTCATGAACCTCAAGGACGGCAAGTACGACGTCGAATACCCCGGCAAAGGTGAGGCCATACTTGACTATAACCTTGCTCGTCAGCTCGGCGGCGTAAAGGTCGGAGATAAGATAACCATAACGACCTCGGATAACGAAAAGCTCACCGTCACCGTCAGCGGACTTTTCGATAACTACGTCAGCAGCTACGTCTTTATTTCGCCCGAGACCTGCGAGGAGCAGTGGGGACGCGTTCCGGAGTTTAAATCCGCTCTTGTCAACGCACCCGAGGGCGCGGATATTAACGAATGTGACGTTGCGCTGTCCAAGGTCGATGGCGTGCGCGGAATTACACTCAGCGTTGACACCAAGGACCGCATGAGCGGTATGCTCGACGGACTTGAATTTATAGTCGCGGCGATAATCCTCTGCGCGGGGCTTCTGGCGTTCATCGTTCTGTATAACCTCACGAACATTAACATTTCCGAGCGCATCCGCGAGATAGCGACGATAAAGGTTTTGGGCTTTTACCCCAACGAGGCGGCGGCATACGTCTTCCGCGAGAACGTTATCCTCACCGGAGCGGGAGCCGTGTTCGGCCTAATTCTCGGCGTCGGGCTGCATGCCTTCGTTATGAACGCGATAAAGGTCGATATGATGTACTTTAAGCCGCATATAAGCGTCCTCAGCTTTGCGGTGGCGATCGTCATAACCTTCGTCTTTGCGCTCATAGTAAACTCCATCATGCGCCGCAGAATAGATAGTATCGACATGGCGGGCGCACTCAAATCCATAGAGTGATTTGACAAAAATTTAGGATTATATTATATTTAAGGGTAACTTAATTTGACTTGACAGGGAAGCAATGATATGGATGATCTGCGAACTTCACTGCCCGGCTGGGAGATAGTCCGCTGCATCGGAAGCGGAAGCTCCGGCAAGGTTTACGAAATCAGAAAAAAAGATGAATACGGCGGCGATTTCCATTGTGCGCTCAAGGTCATAAGTGTACCCGGCACGCAGAAGGAGTACGACGAGATGGCGGCAAGCATGGATGAATTCACCATGCGCGCCAAGCTCCGCGCTCAGGTCGAGGAGATCAGCAACGAATACAGGCTCCTCGGCGCACTGCGCGGACACCCGAACGTCGTCAACTGCGAGGATCAGATGATAATCCCGCACACTGAGGATATGGGCTGGGATATCTATATCCGCATGGAGCTGCTCACCTCGCTGCCCGAGTATGTCAGCCGGAACGGTATGACGGTCGAGGACGTTGTGCGCCTCGGCTCGGATATGTGCTCTGCGCTTGAATTGTGCCGCGAAAAGGGGATCATCCACCGCGATATTAAGCCGCAGAATATTTTCGTCAGCGCCTACGGGGTGTATAAGCTCGGTGACTTCGGCGTTGCCAAGTCCTCCGTGCCGCGCATATCCGGCGATAAGGTCGGGACTTATTCCTACATGGCACCGGAGGTCTATAAGGGCACGGTTTATGACGACAGGGTGGATATCTATTCGCTCGGCATGGTGCTGTATTGGCTTCTCAACGACCGCCGCGGCCCGTTTTTGCCGCTTCCGCCGCAGACGCCCACGGCAGACCAGACCGCCGACGCACAGATAAGGCGTTTTCGCGGTGAGCCGCTGCCGCCTCCGGGAAAGGGAGGCGCTGCGCTCAAAAAGGTCGTGCAGAAGGCCGTCAGCTATAAAATTGCCGACCGCTATCAGAGCCCGACGGAGCTCAAGAGCGCTCTTAACGCGGCGCTTTCCGGTAAAGCACCGGAGCCGCCGACGGCACCGGCATCGGAGGATGCGACCATCCGCGAGGAATTTATCCCCGACAGACGCCCGAGATACATACCGGAAGCCGAGCCCGCACCCGCGCCGCAGCCCCGGCCGCGCCCCCAGCAGCCTGCACCGCAGCCTAAAAAGCAGCCTGCACCGGCGGAAAAAGCGCGGACTGAGGATAAAAAAATGCCCGGCTACGTCGTCGCGCTTATCCTGCTCGTGCTTGCGATGGCTGCCGCAATTGTCATATTCATCGCCGCCGGCAAAAGCGGGGGTGGTGATCCCGAGCCGAGCGAGAGCGTTGCACCGACCGTGACCGCGACGAAGCAGCCCGAAAAGCTCGACGTGAAATCTCTCATGCTCAGCTCGCCCAGCCTCAAACTCACCGTTGAGGACGAGGCAAAGCTCAAGGTTACCTGCACTCCCGAACCCAAGGACGGGCAGGAGGAGCCGGGGTATATCTGGAAAAGCAGTGACACCGATATCGTAACGGTTGACCAAAGCGGCAAGCTCAAGGCGATAAGCCCCGGCGCCGCGACTGTCATGGTATATGTGAAGGATAAGATGGAGGTCTATGACCAGTGCACCGTCATTGTCGAGGAGCCCAAGGTCACGGAGCTGACCATCGAGGAAATGCCGACAAAGACCGTTTACACGATGGGCGAGCAGCTCGACACGACGGGACTTGTCCTGCGTGCGTATTATAATAACGGCTCGGCCAAGCGCATCACCGACCCGAGCGAATACGATGCCGAGTGCGACATGACCGGTCTCGGAAACCGCGAGGCTACCATAAGCTATGGCGGCATGACCGTCACCTATACGGTAAGAATAAGCCTGTTCGGATAAAAAACTCCCCCAAAGGGGGAGTTTTTTGCTTCTTAATATTCTATTACTTTTTGCCGAGCTTTGCGAAATACTTGAATGTCATCGGCCAGACGATGCCGGCGAAGAGAATGACGATGAAGTACCTCACACCGTGGGCAACGCTGTGGCCTGCAAAAAGCGCGAGCAGCGGAGCCTTGAGCACGGTCTTTACGGCGAGCACGATGCCCAGTCCGAGCACGACCTTAATTATCTGCGCCCACCACACAGCCTCGGTGGGAAAGTGCACATACTTGCTGTCAACGAAGAAAACGAGCGCAAGCCCAATCGCGCAAAACAGTATCATGTATGCGTTTTTGAGCCCCGATGCGTAGTTTTCCGTGTCAAGATCAGCGGGGAAATGATACAGCTCAACGAAAGCTACGAACGCCGCCGCGAGCGCAATGAACACTCCGAAGAGAATGTAGACCCTTTTCGGTTTTTTGTCCATATCGCGGAAGATGGGGTAGATGGCGAACACGAGCACCGTGCCGACGATGAGCGAAACGCCGACGTCAAGCGGGGTGTGCACGCCGACATACATTCTCGAAAACGCGGTCAGCGCAATGAGCAGCACGAAAACGATGCGCAGCGCCGTGTTTTTGGAGTACCTTGCGGGAGCGCCGAACACGGCGAAGGCGTTCTGCGTGTGTCCGCTTGGGAATGAATATCCTGTCGCCTCCGCACGCGCACTTTCGACTATCGTGAAATTCGGGTCCTTGACCCAGGGGCGCGGTATGCGAAACCACAGCTTCAGAAACTGGTTTATTATCGTGCCTGCAAAGCCCACAGTCATCATGTAGTAGCCGCAGTTTTTGCTCAGACACCAGAAAACGATTATAGCTGCCGCGATGAACGCGGCCTCACCGCCGAGGTTGGTCACAATCCCCATGAGCTTGTCCAAAAACGGCGTGCGTATACTCTCAAGCGCGTATAATAGTTCCATATAACACCTCTCGTTATTACGCAAAAAGCCGCTTTTAAGCGGCTTTTTTGCAGGTTTTGTTATGCCTCGTTAATGATGCGGCGGATGACCTTGGTGCAGCGCTCCTCGTTGTAGACGACGGGGACGGGGTAGACGGGGTTTGCCTCCTCAAGCGCCCAAACGCACATCTGATGAATGTCCTCTTCCTTGATGAAATCAAAGCCGGAGGGGATGTTCATGCGCTTATTCATTGCGCGGATCTCTGCGATGAAGGCCTTAGCCTTTTCCTCGTCCGTGCCGGTGGTCATGGTGCCGGTGAGCTCGGCAAGATGCGCCAGCTTTGCATAGACCGCCTCGCCGTAGTCCTCAAGAACTATGGGAAGGATGACGGCGTTTGCAAGACCGTGCGGGGTGTTGTACAGACCGCCGAGGGTGTGCGCTATCGCGTGGACGTTGCCGACGCCTGCGCGGGTGAATGCAAAGCCTGCCTTGAAGGACGCGGTGAGCATCTGCTGGCGGGCCTCCATGTCGTTTCCGTCGTTGTACGCTCTCTCAAGGTACTTGAAGATAGCGACGGTCGCTTCCTCGGCGAGACGGATGGATTCCTTGGTGTTATAAGTCCAGCAGACATATGCCTCGACTGCGTGGGTGAGTGCGTCCATACCGGTAGTGGAGGTGGTCTTCTGCGGCAGATCGCGGGTCAGCTCCGGGTCGAGTATTGCATATTTCGGCACAAGGCACAGGTCCATGATGGCGTATTTGTGATGGGTCTCGGGGTCGGTGATGACGGCGGCGATCGTGGTCTCCGAGCCGGTGCCCGCGGTGGTGGGAACGGCGACGAAGGTGGGGATCTTGTGTCTTACGCGAAGAAGACCCGCCATCTTGTTAACGGGGGTGTTCGGGTGCACGACTCTTGCGGCAGCGCCCTTTGCGGCATCCAGCGGAGAGCCGCCGCCTATTGCGAGGAAGCCGTCGCAGCCGGTCTCGAGGTAGAGCTTCTGAATAGCGTCAACGACGGTGACGGTCGGGTTAGCGGAGACCTCGGAATAGTGCTCGTATTCAATACCCGCTTTTTCAAGCGCGGCCTTAGCAATGGGAGCGATAGTCTTGCCGACGGTGCGGCCGGTCACTATCATTACCTTCTTTACGCCTTCCTTCTTAAAAAGCTCCGGCGCCTGACTCAGCGCGCCTTCACCCTCGATGGTGATGGGCTTGCGCCAGTTAAGGCATCTTGCGCCGATGTTGAATATCGCCTGAAAAGTGCGATAGTAAGCTTTTTTTATGCGATCCATGTAGCATATCCTCCAAATTTTCGTTAGTTCTATTCTAAACTATATAAAGTGTTTAGTCAAGGTAAAAACAATCTTGACTTATATCGATATTCGATGTATAATGAGCTCAACATCGATAATCGATATATAACGCGGCATGGAGGTGGCGCCGATGGCAAGGAAAAAATTCTCGACTCTGACGGAGCCGATGTTTTATCTGCTCATGTCGCTGCGCAGCGGGAAAAAGTGCGGAATTGACATCAGCGATTATATTGTCCGCCGCAGCTCACAGCGCGTGAAGCTCGGACCGGGCACACTGTATGCGCTTTTGTCGGAGTTTGAGCAGGAGGGACTTATAAAATATGTCGGCGTTGAGGGCAAGCGCAAGCTGTATGAGCTAACGCCGATAGGGGAGAAGGCTTACGGTGACGAGCTTATACGGCTCAGACAGTGTCTTGATGACGCGAAGGAGGCGGAAAAGAATGAGTAAAACTGTACGACGCATAAGACCCTACGGCTCGGGCGATATACCGGCCGTGCAGTCTTGGCTTGAGGAGATGGCGGGAAAGGGGCTGTTTTTCAAGGAAAGCGGCATGCTTTTTGCGAAGTTCACAAGGGCTGAGCCTAAGAAAATGCGCTATCGCCTCGATTGCCGTGACGTTGTGGCCTGCGACATTCCCGAGGAGAAAAAGGAGCTGTATGAGCAGTGCGGCTGGCAGGTCGTCGGCGATTATAACAGCGACCTCGTGGTGGTGTGCACCGACGACCCCGACGCACCGGAGATATACACAGACCCCGAGCTTTTGGTCAAGCCGCTCAAGAATATCATGTATAAATACATGGTCTGTACGCTGGCGTTTGCTGTCATATTCTTCATTGCTTTTGAGCACTTCGGCGGGACAATGCTCACTTTCATAACAGCACGCTATACGCTTGCGTATTATGTGTTTGCCTGCCTTGTGCTGCTGCTTCTTGCGGTTGAGACATTATTTAACGCCGCACACTGCTGTAGACTTGCTCTGATGACAAAGCGGCTTAAAAAGGGCAAGAATATACCGACGGGCAAACGCTACGGCTTTCGCCGCGCCGTAGGCAAGGTGCTTATCCCTCTCGCCGTACCGGTAATAATTGCGTGGGCGGTATTTATGCTTTCTCCCGCAGACCTGATAGAGGAGCGTCATATAAGCGATCCTTCCACACTTCCGTTCCCAACGTGCGAGGACTTCGGATGGTCGTATGACAGTGAGCTTATCTGCAGGATCTCGAAATGCTCCATGGCGCGGTTCATCATGGAGCAGGCGTCCACGCCGGCCAGCGCGTCCAGAAA
>USPI01000023.1 GCA_900556535.1 uncultured Eubacteriales bacterium
TCAACTTTAACGCGAATAATTATATCATTAAAATTAACTTGTAGCAATAGCATTGTTTGTGGTATAATTCCTTATTACAAATAAGATAAAATGCCAGAGGTATGGATATGCTTGAGCTGCTCTCTCCCGCCGGTTCGCCGGAAGCCGTTGTTGCCGCGGTGCAAAACGGCGCGGACGCGGTGTACATGGGACTCGGAACCTTTAACGCCCGCCGCGGTGCGAAAAACTTCACAGACGAGGAATTTGAAAAGGCCGTGCGCTATTGCCGCGTGCGAGGCTGCAAGGTGTACGTCACGATGAACACACTCGTGGGCGATAGGGAAATGCAGCGCGCCGCCGATCTTGCGCGGTTTATTTCCGATGTCGGCGCGGACGCGATACTCGTGCAGGATCTGGGGCTTCTCTCGGTCCTCAAAAAGACCGTGCCCGATATCCCGCTTCATGCGAGCACGCAGATGAGTATTCATAACCTCGCAGGAGCGGAGGCTGCCGCGGAGATGGGACTGACCCGCGCCGTGCTTGCGCGCGAGCTCAGCTTCGAGCAGATAAAATTCATCACCAAGCATTCGCCCATCGAGACGGAGGTGTTCGTCCACGGTGCGCTGTGCTTCTGCCATTCCGGACAGTGCTATATGTCCTCGCTCATAGGCCGCCGCAGCGGAAACCGCGGTATGTGTGCGCAGCCCTGCCGCATGGAATACACCATGGGCGGCAGACTTGAGGACAGCCACCCGCTCTCGCTCAAGGATAACTGCCTTGCCGACCGCCTTATCGAGCTTTCCGATGCGGGAGTTGCCTGCGCGAAAATCGAAGGGCGCATGAAGCGTCCGGAATACACGGGCATAGTCACGGGGATATACTCCAAGATCATAAAGGAGCACCGCCGGCCTACCGACGACGAGATGCAGACTCTCGTGAGCGTGTTCTCGCGCGACGGCTTCACCAAGGGCTATTTCGACGGCGATCATAAGGATATGTTCGGCGTCAGAAAAGAGGATACCCGCAGCGACGAAAAACTCTTTGACGAGGCGCGCAAGGAGTATGTCGGCCGCGAGGAGCACCGCGTTCCCATTAAGTTTTACACCGTTGTAAACTCGGGTGAAGCCGTGAAGGCCGCTGCCGTGGACGGCGACGGAAACAAGGTCGTGACCTTCGGTTCGGAGCCGCAGAAGGCGATACGCCAGGCCATAACCGAGCAGGACCTCAACGACAGGATGAGCAAAACGGGCGGCACGCCGTACTACGCGGTCGAGTCGCACAGCCGCATCCAGCCGGGAGTTTTTCTCTCCGCGGCGCAGATAAACGAGCTGAGAAGAAAGCTCATAACGGAGCTTAACGATAAGCGTGCCGAGGCGCCCGAGCGCCGCAGCCTGCCGATGCCGGCAATGCCGCAGTCGTCCGCGCCGGTGACGGACCCCGTCATGATATATCAGGTGCGCACGCCCGAGCAGCTTTCCGAGGAGCTTGCCGACACGAGACCGGATTATATTTACGTTCCCGTGGGCGCCATGCATGAGAATTTCGACCTCCTTGACGCATTTATAAAGCGCGGCGCAACGCCCGTTGCGGTGCTGCCGAGGGTCGTGACGGACGATCAGGTGCAGCCCGTTTTCAAGATGCTGCGCGAGCTGTTTGACCGCGGTGTGAACGAGGCTCTCGTCGGAAACCTCGGTCATATCGTTCTTGCACGCAAGGCGGGCATGAAGATACGCGCCGACTTCGGCATGAACGTGTTTAATTCGTTCACGCTGGAAATGATACAGAAGATGGGCTTTCTCTCGGCGACGGCGTCGTTTGAGCTGCGCCTTGCGCAGGTGCGCGACATGGCAAAGAGCGTCGATACGGAGCTCATCGCCTACGGACGCCTGCCGCTTATGGTGTCGGACCAGTGCGTCATAAGCCACAGCCTCGGCTCCTGCTCGTGCCAGACTCCTGCGTCACTTTCCGACCGAATGGGCTCGGTGTTCCCGGTCGTGCGCGAGTATGACCACAGAAACGTCATCTATAACTCCCGTAAGCTGTTCATGGCGGATAAAAACGATGAAATGTGCTCTGCGGGACTTTGGGGCATAAGACTGATGTTCACCACCGAGGGCGCGCGCGAATGTGTTCAGGTGGCAAAAAGATACAAGGGCGAGGGGGATTATCAGCCCAACGACCTCACCCGCGGATTGTATTACAGAGGAGTTGACTGATAATGGATATAGTGCTCGCTTCCGGCTCACCCAGACGAAAAGAGCTGCTTGAGACGCTGGGGCTTGAGTTTACGATATGTCCTGCCAAGGGCGAGGAGTGCCCTCCGCAGGGTGCGGGTCCCGATGAAACGGTCAAGGCGCTCTCGCTTGCAAAGGCGCGTGAGGTCGCGCAGATCTATCCCGATGCGCTCATAATCGCGGCGGACACGATAGTTTGGGCAGATTCCCGCATCCTCGGAAAGCCCCGCAGCGAGGCACAGGCGGAGGAAATGCTCGCCCTGCTTTCGGGCAGCAGCCACGAGGTCTATACGGGCGTCACGCTCATATGCGGCGAAAAGACCGTGTGCCGCAGCGAGTGCACGAAGGTGTTCTTCCGCGATCTCAGCGATGGCGAAATTCGCGCCTACGTCAAGACGGGAGAGCCGATGGACAAGGCGGGAGCATACGGGATCCAGGGCAGAGCGGCGATGATGGTGCGCCGTATAGAGGGCGATTATTTCAATGTCATGGGCCTGCCGCTTTGCGCGCTCGGTCAAATGCTTGAGCAGATAGGGGTGCAGCTTTTTTGAACGTAAAGAACTATCTTAAGAAAAACGGAATAAAGCTCGGAGTCATCGTTTTGGTCATCGCGCTCGTTGCGGGTGCGTCGTCTTACCTGCTCAAGGGCAACGCCGGACTGTTCCAGAACGTGTCCGGCACGATGAAGGCTCCGGTGCAGCGAATGGTCAGCTCCGTTGCCGAGTGGCTCGAGGGCATATACGGCTACCTGTACGAATATGACCAGCTCATTGCCGAAAACGAGCGTCTGCGCGCAGAGCTCACCGAGGCTCAGGAGCAGGCGAGAAACGGACAGGCCGCCGTCGAGGAGAACGAAAAGCTCCGCACGCTGCTTGAGTTTAAGGAAAAGCACAGCGACATGACGCTTGAGTCGGCAAAGGTCATCGCCTGGACGACCTCCAACTGGGCGCATTCGTTCACGATAAGCAAGGGCACGAATGCCGATATCGCCGTGGGCGACTGTGTCATCACGGAATACGGAGTCATGGTCGGTCAGGTGACCGAGGTCGGCAAGACCTGGGCGACGGTTGCGACGGTCATTGACCTCAACACGAATATCGGCGCGCTCGTTTCCGAAAACGGCGCCTCGGGACTTCTTGTGGGCGACTTTGCCATGATGCAGGAGGGCTGCGTAAAGCTCAGCTATCTTGCCGATGGTGCGCAGGTCTTTACCGGCGACACGGTCATGACCTCCGGCTCGGGCGGCGCCTTCCCGCAGGGTCTCGTCATCGGCACGGTCAGCGCCGTTAAGACCGAGGCGGGCGGCCAGATAGCCTACGGCGAGGTCAAGCCCGGCTGCGACCTCAATGCGCTCGTTCAGGTTTTTGTTGTAAAAGACTTTGAAGTGGTGGAATAATTGCTCAACAGACTTTTAGAGATATTTGAATGGAAAAAGATCCGCGTGATCTTCAAATACGCGGTTTATATGCTTCTGGTCATGCTGCTGCAAAGCCTGCTGTTTTCGAGGGTAAGCATCCTCGGCGCGAAGGGCTTTGTCATTCCGGCGGCTGCGGTAGCCGCGGGGCTGTATCTCGGCGGAGTGCGCGGAGCCGTGTTCGGCATCTTTTTGGGGCTGTTCACGGATATGGCGCTTTCGGAAACGACGGTGCTGTTTACGCTGCTGTTCCCGATAATCGGCTTCGGAGCGGGCTTTGCGTCCGAGTTTTATATAAACAAGAGCTTTTTCGCGTTTATGATATTCAGCATGACGGCGATACTCCTGTGCGGGATCGTCCAAATGCTGCACGCGATGGTGACGGGCACGACGGAACTCGTTCCGGCTGTGCTGACCGTCCTTTTGCAGACGTTTTTGTCGATACCTCCGACGGCGCTTATCTACCTGCCGTTTAAGCAAGGAGCCGTACTCAACCGATAACCCCACGCAATTTATGAGGAAATTCTATGAACCTGATAAAGAAACAGAGACTTATAGGGCTTGCCGCCGTGTTTGCGGTGCTGCTTACGGTGTACTTCGTTGCGCTGTATAAGCTGCAAATAATCGAGGGCGAGAAGTATTACGAGGAAAGCCGCAACAACATGGTGACGACAAGCACCGTCACGGCAGCACGCGGCAATATCCTCGACCGCTACGGCAGAGTTCTCGTCACGAACAAGTCCTGCTATAATCTGACGATAAACACCGACGAGCTTTTCCCCAACGACGGCAGCGTTGACTCCAACGCGACCATCTTAAAGCTCGTCAAGATGATCCGCGAATACGGCGACGATTACATCGACGATCTTCCCATAACCAAGACGCCTCCGTTTGAGTTTGAAAACGTGACCGATCAGGATCAGGCGCGCCTTGACGCATATATGAAGCAGAATGACGTGCCCGAAAACGCGAGTGCCGTCGAGCTGCTGTCAAGTATGCGCGACAGGTATAAGATCGACAGCAACTACAGCGCCGAGGAGGCGAGAATAATCGCCGGCGTGCGCTATGCCGTCAACGTGCGCTATCTTATAAATACCTCCGACTACATCTTCGTCGAGGATGCGGACATGAAGCTCATCGCAACGCTGCGAGAGAATAACATCGAGGGTATCAACATCAAGGAATCCTACGTGCGCGAATACGCCACCGCCGCCGCTGCGCATATCCTCGGCTACACCGGTGCGATGAGCGACAGCGACTATGCAAAATATAAGGATCAGGGCTACTCCGCCGATGCCACGGTCGGTAAGGACGGCGCGGAGCTTGCCTTTGAAAAGTACCTGCACGGCACCAACGGCACGGTTCGCACGACCTCGGCTGCCGACGGTACGGTCATCAGCAAGGAATATATCAAAGAGCCGCAGCCGGGCAACAACGTGTACCTGACGATAGACATCGCCCTTCAGGAGGCAAGCGAGCTTGCACTTGAAAACGGCGTGGAGGCCATAACGGCAAAGCTCGAGGCGAAAAAGCAGGATCAGATCGCCAACGGCACCTATCAGGAAAAGCAGGACGATATAACTGGCGCGGCGGTCGCGGTCGTGAACGTCAAGACGGGCGAGCCGCTTTCGCTTGCGAGCTGGCCGACCTACGACCCGTCGGAGCTGTTTGAAAAATACAAGGAGATATCCACGGCGGCGAACGCTCCGCTTTATAACCGCACACTGCTGGGCACCTATGCGCCCGGCTCGACCTTCAAGCCCTGCACTGCCATCGCCGCTCTCACGGAGGGCATTATAAACACGACGACCACCATAGAGTGCCGCGGCCAGTACACGCGCTATGCCGAGTACGGCTATGCGCCCTACTGCTGGATCTACACGCAGAACAATCAGAAGCTCATGCACGGGCATCTGAACGTCGTCGGCGCGCTTCAGAATTCGTGCAACATATTCTTCTACTCCTCCGGCCATGACCTCGGCATCGACAAGCTCGATAAATATGCCTCCGAGCTCGGCCTCGGCGAGTACACCGGAATAGAGCTTCCCGAGAGCAAGGGCAACATGGCAAACAGCAAAAACCATGAAGAGCTCACGGGCGAAACGTGGTCTATCGGTCACACCATGCAGGCCGCCATCGGTCAGTCCGACAGCCTGTTTACCCCGATTCAGCTTGCGGAATACTGTGCGGCGGTCGCAAACGGCGGTACCCGTCACAGCGCGTCCATTCTCAAGTCCGTGCGCAGCTTTAACTACGGCGAGAACGTCTACGAGCGCGAGGATGAGGTGCTCAGTAAGGTCGAAAGCCCGCAGTATAACTGGGACGCGATCCACGAGGGTATGCGCCTTGTCGCAAAGGATTCACTGTCGAGCTACACGATGACGACCGTTGCGGCAAAGACCGGTACGGCGCAGAAGGGCGAATACGTCACGAACGACGGTATTTTCATCTGCTACGCTCCGTTTGAGGATCCCGAGATCGCGATAGCTATAGTCGTCGAGCGCGGCGGCGCGGGCGCAAACTGTGCGCCCATAGCCAAGGAGATTCTTCAGGCGTATTTCAGCCTCAAGTCCGCCACCGACGTGACCGACACCGAGGGCAAACTGCTTCAGTGACAAAAAACTGCGATTTTTGTCAAAAAAGCCGTTGAAAGAATGCAATGTTTTGTATATAATCAGATATAATCAGAATTATGATTGAGAGGAATGAGAGAAGCGTATGAACATCGCGCTCATGGCACATGACAGGAAAAAGGAGCTTATGGTGCAGTTTTGCATAGCATACTGCGGCATTTTGGCGGAGCATTCGGTCTGTGCAACGAATACGACGGGAAAGCTCGTGTCTGAGGCAACGGGGCTTCCGGTAACGCTGTATCTCCATGCCGACCAGGGCGGCGCACAGCAGATAGGCGCGAGAATATCCTATAACGAAATAGACCTCGTGCTGTTTTTCTGCGATCCGTCCAACCCCGGCGGCTTTGATGATATAAATAAGATAGAGCGTCTGTGCGATCAGTATCAGATCCCGTTTGCGACCAACGCCGCAACCGCGGAGGTGCTCGTGCAGGGACTGCGCCGCGGCGATCTTGACTGGCGCAATATAGTTAACCCCAAGCGCAGATAAGCATGTCACAGGCAAAATGAATTCAAATGCTGTTATCGCTTTTGTGATAGCAGCATTTAGTGATTGAAAGGATAAAGAACAGTATGGCAAAAGTTGCGCCGAGAACTCTGTCGGGCTTTATGGAGCTGCTTCCGGCAGAGCAGATGAAGATGGAAAAGATGATGGAAACGCTCAGAAGGAGCTATTCCGTTTACGGCTTCGCCCCGCTGGACACCCCGATAATCGAGTCGGCGGAGGTGCTGCTTGCAAAGGGCGGCGGCGAGACCGAAAAGCAGATATACAGATTTAATAAGGGCGACAGCGACCTTGCGCTGCGCTTTGACCTGACCGTTCCGCTTGCAAAATTCGTCGCGGCAAACTACGGCAGCCTGACCTTCCCCTTCCGCCGCTATCAGATCGGCAAGGTCTACCGCGGCGAGAGAGCGCAGCGCGGCCGCTTCCGCGAGTTTTATCAGGCCGATATCGACATCATCGGCGACGGCAAGCTCGACATCATAAACGAGGCGGAGATACCCGCGATAATCTACCGCACCTTCACCGCGCTCGGACTCAAGGGCTTTAAAATTAAGGTCAATAACCGCAAGCTCTTAAACGGCTTTTACAGTCTTGCCGGCATGAGCGAAAAAGCGGGCGATATCATGCGCGTGGTCGATAAGCTCGACAAGATAGGCGCAAATAATGTTCGCCGCATCCTCATGGACGAGCTGCATATGTTCTCCCACAAGGCGGACGACGTCATGGATTTCATGGCCATAAGCGGCACGAACGAGCAGGTCATTGCCGGCCTTGAGCGCTTTAAGGGCATGGACGAGCTGTTTGACGAGGGCCTTGAGGAGCTCAAGACGGTCGTTAAATACCTTGCCGATTTCGGCGTTCCGGAGGAGAACTTCGCAATAGACCTCTCGATAGCCCGCGGTCTTGACTATTACACGGGCACGGTCTACGAGACCGAGATGCTCTCGCACCCGGAGATAGGCTCCGTGTGCTCCGGCGGCAGATACGACGATCTCGCCGGATATTACACCGATAAAAAGCTGCCCGGCGTCGGCATTTCCATTGGTCTTACAAGACTTTTCTATGTTCTCAACGAGCAGGGGATGCTCTCGGACGAAACGGTGTCCGCACCCGCGGATGCGCTGGTTATCCCCATGTCCGAGAACCTCGGATATTCCATCGCCGCCGCGACCGCGCTGCGCGATGCGGGAGTGCGCACTCAGCTTTACTGCGAGCAGAAGAAGTTCAAGGCGAAGATGAGCTATGCCGACAAGCTCGGTATTCCCTACGTTATCCTAATCGGCGACGATGAGATCGCCGAAAACGTCGTCGCAGTCAAAAACATGACCACCGGCGAGCAGCAGAAGCTCGGCTTTGCACAGGCAGCAGAGCTTATTAAGACCGCTATGGATGAGCGCGCAAAGGCCGCGGTCATCAAAGAATAATGGAGGATGAAGAAATGACACAGTCAAGAACCCATACCTGCAACCAGCTCCGCGCGGAAAACGTCGGAGAAAAGGTCAAGCTCGTCGGTTGGATGGAAAACGTCCGCGAGGTAGGCCAAAATTTTGCATTTGTCATAGTTCGCGATTTTTACGGCACGACTCAGGTCGTTGTTGAGACCGAGGATATGATGAAGGTCATAAAGAGCATAAACAAGGAGAGCACCATCTCCGTCGAGGGCACCGTGCGCGAGCGCGCGAGCAAAAACCCGAAGATAGCCACCGGCGACATTGAGATAGTGCCCGAGAAGATCGAGGTACTCGGCCGCTGCCGCTACAATGAGCTGCCGTTTGAAATAAACCGCAGCCGCGACGCTGACGAAACGATGCGCCTGAAGTACCGCTACCTCGACCTGAGAAACCCCGCGGTCAAGAAGAATATCATCCTGCGCTGCAACGTCGTAGCCGCACTGCGCAAGGCGATGATGGAGCACGATTTCCTTGAGATCACCACCCCCATCCTCACCGCCTCCTCCCCCGAGGGCGCGCGCGACTATCTCGTTCCCGCGAGAAAGCACCCCGGCAAGTTCTATGCTCTGCCGCAGGCTCCGCAGCAGTTCAAGCAGCTTCTCATGACCTCCGGCTTTGACCGCTACTTCCAGATCGCCCCCTGCTTCCGCGACGAGGACGCCCGCGGCGACCGCTCTCCCGGCGAGTTCTACCAACTTGATATGGAGATGTCCTTTGCCGGTCAGGAGGACGTTTTCGCTGTAATTGAGGACGTTCTGCCCCCGATTTTCGAGAAATTCGGTACTTATAACATTTCAAACAAGGCTCCCTTCCGCCGCATCGGATATAACGAGTCCATGGAAAAGTACGGCTCGGATAAGCCCGACCTGCGCATAGACCTCGTCGTTGAGGACATAACCGCCCTCGTTTCCCGCACGGAGTTTCCGCCCTTTGCCGAGGGTAATACCGTCAAAGCCATCGTCGTCACCGGCTGCGACATGACCAGAAAGCACATCGACAAGCTCTGCGCCGACGTTGAGGTGCAGGCGGGCATGAAGCCGTACTGGTTCAAGGTCGATGAAAACGGCGAGCTTGCCGGCGGCGTCGCAAAGTTCCTTCAGGACAGAAAGGACAGCATCGTCGAGGCGCTCTCCCTCAAGCCCGGCTGCCTTGTCGGCGTTACCGCGGGCACCAAGGGCGCGGCTCAGAAGACCGCAGGCGTCATGCGCAAAATGCTCGGCGCGGCAGTGCCCGGACATATGGACAAGGAGCGCTATGAGTTCTGCTGGATAGTCGATTTCCCGATGTATGAGATAGGCGAGGAGTCCGGCGAGCTTGAGTTCTGCCACAATCCGTTCTCCATGCCCAACGGCGGTCTTGAGATACTCGAAAAGGCCGAGCGCGGCGAGATCGATCCTCTGAGCATCACCGCATATCAGTATGACCTCGTGTGCAACGGCGTCGAGCTCTCCTCGGGCGCGGTGCGTAACCACGACCCCGAGATCATGGTCAAGGCGTTCGAGATGGTCCGCCTCGGCGAGGACGACGTCAAGGCGAAGTTCCCCGCAATGTATAACGCCTTCTGCTACGGCGCACCCCCTCATGCAGGCATCGCACCGGGTGTTGACCGCATGGTCATGCTGCTCGCAGGCGAGGACTCCATCCGCGAGATCATCCCGTTCCCGATGAACAAAAACGCTCAGGACGTCATGATGGGCGCACCCTCCGTCGTTGAGCAGAAGCAGCTTGACGAGCTGAACATAGCAATAACCTGCCCCGTAGAGGAGTAATATAAGCAAAAGAACAGGGGACTGCGCAGGCAGTCCCCGTTTTGTAAAATGATGGTGGTAAATTGTGCTTGCAGCGATAAGATCTCTCGGCGTTAAGGGCGTCGGCGGCTACGGCGTATCCGTCGAGGTGTTCGTCTCGAACGGACTTGTGAATTTCGACATCGTCGGACTGCCGGACACGGCGGTCAAGGAGGCACGCGAGCGTGTGCGCGCAGCCATAAAATCAAACGGCTTCAAATTCCCCGTCAGCCGCGTTACCGTTAACCTCGCGCCTGCCGACACGAAAAAGGCGGGCACGGTGTACGATCTGCCGATAATGCTCGGCATCCTTGCCGCGACGGGCACGATACGGCAGCCTGCGCCCGACTGCGCGTTTTTCGGCGAGCTTTCGCTCAACGGCACTCTGCGTCCGGTTAACGGTGCGCTGCCGATGGCGGTCGCCGCCGCGCGCGAGGGGATAAGGGAGCTGTTCGTTCCGGCGGACAACGCACCGGAGGCTGCCTATGCCGAGGGCGTGACGGTCTACCCCGTCGAAAACGTCTCCGAGCTCGTTTCCCATCTGCGCGGAGAGTTTCTTATTAAGCCGATGCAGGCACCTGAGTTTGACCCGCAGGCGGTGCGGTATCTCGACTTTGCCGACGTTAAGGGTCAGGAGAATGTCAAGCGCGCAATGGAGATAGCCGCGGCGGGCGGGCACAACATACTCATGGTCGGACCTCCGGGCGCGGGCAAAAGCATGATGAGCAAGCGTTTGCCCGGCATTCTGCCGGACATGACCCGCGAGGAGATGCTCCGCTCGACCGAAATTTATTCCGTCGCGGGGCTCACGAGCAAAACCGACCCCATCGTGTCCGCGCGTCCGTTCAGAGCGCCGCACCACACCGTGTCGCCCACGGCGGTGTCCGGCGGCGGAACGGTGCCGCGTCCGGGCGAGATCAGCCTTGCGCATAACGGCGTGCTGTTTCTCGACGAGCTGCCCGAATTTCGCAAGGACGTTCTCGAGGTGCTGCGCCAGCCGCTTGAGGACGGCGAGGTCACCGTCTCGCGCGTGGCGGGGACCGAGACCTTTCCTGCAAACTTCATGCTCGTTTGCGCAATGAACCCCTGCAAATGCGGCTGGTACGGCCATCCCTCGGGGCGCTGCCGCTGCACCGCAAACGAGGTGCGCGCATACCACAGCCGCATATCCGGTCCGCTGCTTGACCGCATCGACATCATCGTCGAAGCCCCCGCGCTGGAATACGAGGAGCTCAAAAACCGCGCACCGGCAGAGAGCTCGGCGGAAATTAAGCTGCGCGTTAACGCCGCGCGGGAGATACAGCAGCGCCGCTTTGCCGGCAGCGACATTACCTCGAACGCCGGAATGGGCACCAAGGCGCTCAACACCTACTGTGTGCTCACGCCAGAGTGCGAGGAGCTTATGCATTCTGCGTTTGACCGCATGGGGCTCACGGCGCGAAGCTATGACCGCATCCTGCGTGTTGCGCGCACGATAGCGGATCTTGAGGGCGCCGAGGACATTGGCCCCATGCACATTGCCGAGGCGATACAGTACCGCACCTACGACTTCCGCGACGGCATCTGACCGCGCTGCCGAGCCTCTATAAGCTGAGAGCTTCTATAATATAAGATAAGACTGTTGAAAAATCTATGCTGCTGTGGAAGGATAACCGCGCAGCGGGGGAGCTTGAGGGGTAGCGAAGCGGCGGCGCGGGAGTGAATGACATGCCGGGGGCATGTCA
>USPI01000024.1 GCA_900556535.1 uncultured Eubacteriales bacterium
TTATATAATAGGTAAGGTATATATATGTGGATATCAGATAAATGGCAGGATTTTGAGCTTATAGACTGCTCGAAGGGCGAAAAGCTTGAGCGCTGGGGGAAATACTACCTCGTGCGCCCCGACCCGCAGGCAATATGGGACACTCCGCGCAGCGATCCGCGCTGGAGCTGCCGCGACGCGAGATATCGCCGCAGTCAGACGGGCGGCGGCTCGTGGGACAAGGGCGGTCTGCCCGAAAGCTGGAGGATAAATTACGGCGAGCTCACCTTTAACGTAAAGCCCATGAACTTTAAGCACACCGGCTTATTCCCCGAGCAGGCGTGCAATTGGGACTTTGCCATGCAGAAGATACGCTCTGCGCAGCGTCCCATAAGCGTTTTGAATCTTTTCGGCTACACGGGAGCAGCTACGGTCGCCTGCGCGAAGGCGGGTGCGAGTGTGTGCCATGTTGACGCTGCAAAGGGCATGGTCGCATGGGGCAAGGAAAATGCCGCCGCTTCGGGACTTTCCGATGCGCCCATTCGCTGGATAGTTGACGACTGCGCAAAATTTGTCGAGCGCGAGATACGCCGCGGCAGAAGATACGACGCGATAATCATGGACCCACCCTCATACGGACGCGGTCCCGGCGGCGAGGTCTGGAAGCTTGAGCAGAACCTTTGGCCCTTCGTGTCGCTGTGCGCGGGCGTTCTGTCCGACGATCCCCTGTTTGTCATCATAAATTCCTACACGACGGGGCTTTCCGCCTCGGTGCTGTCGTATGTCACCGAGAGCATCTTTACCAAAAAATTCGGCGGGCACTCCGACAGCCGCGAGCTCGGTCTGCCTGTCACCGACTCAGGTCTCGTTCTGCCCTGCGGCGCGACCTGCCGTTGGGAGAGGGACTGAAAATGAGCAGTATAATAAGCATAAGGAATATACACTTCACCTATCCGGGCGACGAGCATGAGAGCCTGTGCGGGGTGAGCCTTGAGATCGAAAAGGGCAGCTTTGTTGCCGTGCTGGGTCATAACGGCTCGGGCAAGAGCACCCTTGCAAAGCACCTGAACGCGATTCTCCTGCCCACGCAGGGCGAGGTGCTCATAAACGGGATAAGCACCGCCGATGAGAACAGGCTTCTCGACATACGAAGCACCGTCGGCATGGTCTTTCAAAACCCCGATAACCAGATAGTTGCCAACGTTGTCGAGGACGACGTCGCCTTTGCGCCGGAAAACCTCGGCGTCGAGCCGTCGGAGATACGCCGCAGGGTGGATAACGCGCTGCGTCAGGTCGATATGTATGAATTCAGAATGCACGCGCCGCACCTGCTTTCGGGCGGACAGAAGCAGCGAGTTGCAATTGCGGGAGTCATCGCAATGGAGCCGGAGGTCATCGTGCTTGACGAGCCGACCGCGATGCTCGATCCGCGCGGACGCCGCGAGGTCATAGACACTGTAACTAAGCTGTGCCGCGAAAAGGGCATAACCGTCGTGCTTATCACCCACCATATGGAGGAGTGCATAGGCGCGGACAGGGTCGTTGTCATGTCAAACGGAAATATCATCGCCGACAACACGCCCGAAAAGGTGTTTTCGCAGGTCGAGCTGATGCAGGGCGAGGGGCTCACGGTGCCCGCAACGACGCAGCTCATGTATGAGCTCAACAAAAACGGCTGGCATCTGCCGCTTGAGGTGCTCGGCATCGAAGAATGCGCAAAGGAAATCGCAAAGGAAATTAAGTGATATGTCAGAGATCCAGGTAAGCGGTCTGCGCCATGTTTACAGCGCGGACACGCCCTTTGAAAAGGTCGCCATAAGCGACGTAAACGTTCACATACCCCACGGTCAGCTTGTCGGGCTCATCGGTCACACGGGTTCCGGCAAGAGCACCTTTATCCAGCATTTAAACGGTCTGCTTCAGCCCACGAGCGGCACGGTCGAGGTCGATGGGGTGGATATAAACACGGATAAGAGCACGGCCCGCGACGTGAGATTCAAGGTCGGGCTCGTGTTTCAGTATCCGGAGTATCAGCTTTTTGAGGAGACCGTTTATGCCGACATAGCGTTCGGTCCGAAGAATATGAAGCTGTCCGAGCAGGAGATAGACGAGCGGGTACGCGAGGCCGCGGCACTCGTCGGAGTGGGCGAGGAGCTTTTTGAAAGATCGCCGCTCGAGCTCTCGGGCGGACAAAAGCGCAGAGTCGCCATCGCGGGCGTCATCGCAATGCGTCCGGGCGTGCTCATTCTCGATGAGCCCACTGCGGGACTTGACCCCGCCGGCTGCCGTCAGATACTGTCTCTCATATGCGACTACCGCGAAAAGACCGGTTCGACCGTTATTATAGTCAGCCACAGCATGGACGACGTTGCGCGCATCGCCGACCGCCTCATCGTGTTCAGCCACGGTAAGATCAGGTTTGACGGCACACCCGAGGATGTGTTCTCCCATTCGGGCGAGCTTACGGAGATCGGTCTGTCCGTCCCCGCGCCCACGCGCATTGCCGATGCGCTGCGTGCCGACGGCGTTGCGATAAGCGGCGCTGTCTACACGACGCAGCAGCTTCTTGAGGAGCTTTTAAAGCTCGGAAAGGGGGCGGCTGAGAATGCTTAAGGACATAACGCTCGGTCAGTATTTCCCCGGCGACACCGTTGCCCACCGCCTTGACCCGAGAACAAAGCTGCTGCTCGTCGTAGTGTATATAGTAGGGCTTTTTAACTCCGTGGGCTGGATAAGCTATGCCTTTACGATCGCAATAACCGCGCTGTGCATGGCAGTTTCGAAGATAAAGCCCAAGAGCGCCCTCAAGGGTCTCAAGCCCCTTATCATTATAATTATCCTCACCGCGGTGCTTAATATTTTCTACACCGACGGCACGCCCGTAATAGAGGGCTGGATAATCACATGGGAGGGCATCGAGAGAGCCGTCATGATGTCGCTGAGAATAATCCTTCTCATCGTCGGCACCTTCATGCTGACCTATACGACAAGCCCCATAGCGCTCACGGACGGGCTTGAAATGATGCTCAACCCCCTCAAAAAGATCAAGATACCCGTTCACGAAATGAGCATGATGATGAGTATGGCTCTGCGCTTTATCCCGACGCTCATCGAGGAGACGGACAAGATAATGTCCGCGCAGAAGGCTCGCGGCGCGGATTTCGACAGCGGCAACATCTTTCAGCGCGCAAAGGCGCTTCTGCCCATTCTCGTGCCCCTGTTCGTGTCGGCATTCCGCCGCGCGGACGAGCTTGCGGTCGCGATGGAAAGCCGCTGCTACCACGGCGGCGAGGGCAGAACAAGGCTCAAGCAGCTTAAAATGCACTCCTGCGACGCATGGGCTCTCGTGCTCGGCTGCGTATTTCTCGCGGCAGTGTTCGTGATGAAAAAATTCGGCTTATGAGGTGAACGGGTTGAGAAATATTGCGCTCAGGCTTCGATATGACGGCAGCGCATATCACGGTTGGCAGGTGCAGAAAAGAGACGTGTCCGTTTGCAGCACGACTCAGGATGCGCTTGAAAAAATATGCGGCCACCCGGTCAAGCTCACCGGCTGCGGGCGCACCGATGCGGGCGTGCACGCGCTGCGCTATTGTGCCAATTTCCGCACGGACTGCCGTATTCCCATCGACAGGTTCGCGCTGGCGGCAAACTCCCGCCTTCCCGACGACATTGCGGTCGTTGACGCAGTCGAGGTGGACGAGCGGTTCAATTCCATATCCTCGTGCATTAAAAAAGAGTATATCTATAAGATACACAACAGCAATATCCGCGACCCCTTCCTCGAAAAGCGCGCCTGCTTTTATCCGCAGGAGCTGGACATGGATAGAATGAAGGCGGCAGCGGCGGCGTTTGAGGGCACTCACGATTTCGCCGCGGTGCGCTCGCTCGGAACGCAGACGAAAACGACTGTGCGCACGGTTTACGGCTGCACGGTGAAAAAAGAGGGCGACCTGATAACGGTCGCGGTGTGCGCAAACGGCTTTTTGTATAATATGTGCCGCGCAATCGTCGGCACGCTCGTGTATGCATCCTACGGGAAAATTGAGCCCGAGGACATCCCCGGACTTCTCAAATTGGGCGACAGACGGCTCACGGGGCCGACGATGCCGCCGCAGGGACTGTATCTCAACCGCGTTTGGTATGAGGGACCTGCCGGTATCATGATGCTGAAGGACTGATTATGAAAAGAATACTTCCCGCACTTATTCTTATACTTTGCCTTGCCCTCGGCGCCTGCACCGCAGGCGGAACGCTCAGCGAGAGTGCGAGCTTCCTGTGTCCCGATGCGCAGTCCTGCGCCGTGGTCGGAGATAAGCTCATATTGGCGCGGCGCGGCGGCGTGAAGTGCCTCGACCTTGAGGGAAACGAGGTGTTTGACAGCGCTCTTTCTCAGCTCGATGCCGCGGTGAGCGCAAGCGCCGCAGGTGCTATAGCCTACTGCGTCGGAGGAAACACCGTCGTTTTTGACGACGGAGAGAGTATCACGACCGATAACGCCATTGTGTCCGCGTCCCTGTCCGACTGCGGCATGGCGGCGGTATGCACCTTTGAGCCGGGCTATAAGGGCGCCGTCACGGTTTATTCCGCGGAAAAAAGCGCCGTTTATAAGTGGTACAGCGCACTCGGCGAGGTCAGCTGCGCGCAGGTATCTCCCGACGGAGGGCAGCTTGCCGTTTGCGCGGAAGGAAAGCTGCACCTGCTCTGCCTTGACGGCAAGAGCGCACAGGGCGAATATGACTGCCCCGAGGAGCTTCGCGCAATAGCGTGGCTCGACGGCGCGGTGTGCGGCATAGGCTCGGGCGGGGTGTACTTCCTCTCGTCCGACGGAGTTAAGAGCCTTGAGCACAGCTTCGGAGATGGTATTACCGGCAAATACGGGGTACTTGACGGCAGGCTCATAATGGAAGTGAGAGAAGATGAAAAAAGCAGGGTGTGCATCCTTTCGGAGGATGCCGAGCCCGAGAATGAAATAAAGCTTCAGGGGAGCGTACTTGGCATGGACTGCTCCGACGACAGGATACTTATACTCACGCACGACACCGTCGGCGTTTACGACCGCAAGGGACGGCTTGTAAGCATGGGCGATGCCTCCGGTGTGAGCGAGGCAATGCTTCTTGACGGCGGGAGAGTGCTCACCGTCGGCGGCGGTGTTGCGAAGATACTTCAAAACGACAGATGAGATTTGTTATCGAACTTAGCGTACTGTTAATATTATTTTATTGTACATGGCGCGGCTATAAGCGCGGTGCGGTAAACACGGCGATAAGCCTTGTGTCGCTTCTCGTCGCCGTATTCGGCGGACTGCTTATTTCGTCAAACGCAGCCGACAGTGCATCGTATCTGCTGCGCCCGTTTATAGCCGGCTGCATCGACTCGCAGCTTGAAAGCGACGTCGCGGCCCGCATCGGCATTTCGGACATAAACGTCGAGGACACCCTCGCGGAGAGCCCGGAGCTCGTGCAGCCGTATATGTCGCAGTGCCTTCGGAGCCTCGGCTTTGCACCCAAGAGAGCGGAGCACTATTCGCTCGCGGCGGCGCAGGTCTACGGGAAGACGGAGCTTGACGCTCCGACCTCGGCGGCTCAGGCGGCAAGCGGGGCGATAGCATATTTAATGATAGCGATATTGTTCTTTGCGCTCATATTATTTTTTGCCTATCTCATAAAACAGATATTTGATCTGCGCTTTCGGATAACCGACAACGCGGATTTAGACCTCTACGGCGGCGCTGCGCTCGGCTTTGTGCGCGGCTGCACACTGTGCGTGTGCCTGTGCTGGGCGCTCAGCTTCTGTGGAATAATAATAGGAAACACAACGTTGGATGACGGACTGTTCAGCAGATTTTTTCTGATGCTGGACGGCTTGGCAGACAAGATCTATTGAAGATTGGAGGATAAATCATGCAGCCTAAAATGTGCTCACGCTGCGGCAAAAACGTCGCGGTAGTGTTTATAACAAAGCTTGAGGGCGGAGTTCAGAAAAATGAAGGTCTGTGCCTTAAATGCGCAAGAGAGCTTCATATACAGCCCGTTGACGATATGATCGAAAAAATGGGCATCTCTGACGAAGACCTCGACAATCTCAGCGGCGAGATGATGAACGCCTTGAACGGCGTTGAAAGTCTCATGGAAATGGCGGACGACCCGAATTCCGACTCGGATCCCGATGACGACGGCAAGACCGCGACCTTCCCGTTTCTCAACAGGCTCTTTAACGGCGGCGGTCAGTCGCCCGAAAACGCGGCCACCGGTGCTCAGAGCCAGCAGCCCAAGGAGGGCGGCAAGCCTCCCAAGCGCAAGTTCTTGGATAACTACTGCATAAACCTCACCGACCGCGCCCGTGCGGGCAAGCTCGACAGCATGATAGGCCGTGAGGATGAGCTTGAGCGCGTTATTCAAATTCTTAACCGCCGCCAGAAGAATAACCCCTGCCTCATCGGCGAGCCCGGCGTCGGCAAGACCGCCGTTGCCGAGGGGCTTGCGCAGCGCATCGCCGCAGGGCAGGTGCCGTATAAGCTGCGCGACAAGGAGGTATACCTGCTCGACCTCACCGCGCTCGTTGCCGGCACGCAGTTCCGCGGCCAGTTCGAGAGCCGCATGAAGGGGCTCATCGAGGAGATCCGCAAGCAGGGCAACGTCATTCTCGTCATTGACGAGGTGCATAACATCGTCGGAGCGGGCGATGCCGAGGGCAGCATGAACGCCGCAAACATCCTCAAGCCCGCCCTTTCAAGAGGCGAAATCCAGGTCATCGGTGCGACTACCTTCACCGAATACCGCAAGCATATCGAAAAGGACTCCGCGCTTGAGCGCAGATTCCAGCCCGTCACGATAAATGAGCCGTCCATTGCCGACAGCATCGAGATACTCAAGGGCATACGCAAATACTACGAGGATTACCACGGCGTGCGCGTCTCCGACGAGATGTGCGCCGAGGCAGTCAAGCTCTCCGAGCGCTATATAACCGACCGCTTCCTGCCGGATAAGGCTATTGACCTCATTGACGAGGCGTGCTCTGACGTAAACCTCAAGGACAAGAATTTCGTGCGCCGCGCCGAGCTTCAGAAGGATCTTGACGATCTTCGCTTTGAGCGGGAAAATCTCATGAGCGAGCCTGCGCCGGCAGGCGAGGAGCTCACCGACGCCGCTCTTGACAAGCGATATGAGCGTATTGCCGAGCTTCGCAGCAAGGAGATGCAGCGTGAGCAGGAGCTTGCCGCGCTTGAGCTTGAGGGAGTGCCGGAGCTGACGGTGGATAACCTTGCCCGCATAATCGAGCTGTGGACCAAGATCCCCGCATCGTCCATCCGCGAGGATGAGTTTGAGCGCCTTGCGGAGCTTGATAAGCGCCTTAAAGCGCATATAATCGGTCAGGACGAGGCGGTAAACGCCGTTTGCAGCGCGATAAAGCGCTCGCGCATCGGGCTCAAGGCGAAGAGAAAGCCCACGAGCTTCATCTTCGTCGGCGGCACGGGTGTCGGCAAAACGGAGCTCGTAAAGCGCCTTGCGGCAGACCTTTTTGACTCGCCCGAGTCGCTCATAAGGCTCGATATGTCCGAATATATGGAGAAATTCAGCGTCTCGCGCATAATCGGCTCGCCCCCGGGCTACGTCGGCTACGACGAGGCGGGACAGCTCACGGAAAAAATTCGCCGCAAGCCCTATTCCGTCGTGCTGTTTGACGAGATAGAGAAGGCGCATCCGGACGTTCTCAACATCCTGCTCCAGATCCTTGACGACGGCAGAATAACCGACGCGCAGGGCAGAACGGTGAACTTTGAAAACACGGTCATCGTTATGACGACGAACGCGGGCTCGAACACCAAGGGCGGCGCTCTCGGTTTCGGCGGCACGGTGAGCGATATGGGGCGCGAGAAGGCGATAAAGGCTCTCAACGACTTCCTCCGTCCGGAGTTTATAAACCGCGTGGACGAGATCGTTTACTTTAACAGCCTCACCGAGGACGACTTTAAGCGCATTGCCGCTCTCATGCTTGACGAGACCCGCGAGGCCATCGCGGAGCGCGGCATAACGCTCACGTGGGACGATGCTCTCGTTGACTACCTTGTTAAAAAGAGCTATTCCGCGACCTACGGTGCGCGTAATCTGCGCCGCACCATCCAGCGTGACGTTGAGGACGCCATTGCGCAGAAGATAATCGACTGCCGCGGCGAAAACGCCGAGAATATCCGCGTGTCGTCCGACGGCGAGCGTGTGACGGTCGAGGTGAGCGCATGATAAGGCTTGAAAGCGACTATCTTGAGGGCGCGCTGCCGGAGATAATGCGGCGGCTTTGCGAAACGAACCTCGAGCAGACCCCCGGCTACGGCGCGGACGATCACTGCGCCGCCGCGCGGGAGAAGATAAAAGCCGAGTGCGCGGCTCCCGATGCCGACGTTCATTTTCTCGTCGGCGGCACTCAGGCAAATCTGACCGTCATAGCGGCAAGCCTGCGCCCGCATCAGGGCGTGCTCGCGGCCGAGACCGCGCACGTCGGGGTGCACGAAACGGGCGCTATAGAGGCGACGGGGCATAAGGTCATTACCCTGCCGACAAGTGACGGCAAAATCAGTGCCGAGGCGGTGCGCGCCTATGTTCTGCGCCACCGTGCCGACGAGTCGTTTGAGCATATCGTTCAGCCCGCGATGGTGTATGTGTCCCAGCCGACCGAAACCGGAACGGTCTACTCGCTTGAGGAAATGCAAAGTCTCAGCGCCGTCTGCCGCGAGCTCGGACTTATCCTTTTCTGCGACGGAGCGCGTCTTTCCTGCGCTCTTGCCTGCGAGGGCACTCCGAGCCTGCCGGAGCTTGCGCGGCTGTGCGACGTGTTTTACATAGGCGGCACCAAGCACGGCGCCCTTTTCGGCGAGGCGGTCGTTATCTGCAACGACGCGATCAAGCGCGACTTTCGCTATATCATAAAGCAGCGCGGCGGAATGCTCGCAAAGGGCAGACTTCTGGGACTGCAATTTGACGAATTGTTCACCGACGGACTTTATTACAGGGTCGGACGCCGCGAGGTGGAGCTTGCCGTAAGGCTTTGCGAGGCTTTCGGGGCGAAGGGTATAGAATTCAAATACCCCTCTCCGACCAATCAGATCTTTCCGATACTCAGCGCCGCTCAGCTTGCCGCGCTGCGCGAAAAATACAGCTTTTCCGTGCAGGAGCCGCTGGCGGACGGCGGTGCGGTCGTGAGATTCTGCACGAGCTGGGCAAGCCGTGAGAGCGACGTGGACGAGCTTATAGCGGACGTTAAAAAACTCTGAGGTGATATTATGAGCAAGATAGAAATAATTCAGGGCGATATAACCAAGCAGGAGGTCGACGCTATCGTCAACGCCGCGAACTGCTCGCTTCTCGGCGGCGGCGGAGTGGACGGAGCGATACACCGCGCGGCAGGTCCGGAGCTTCTTGCCGAGTGCCGCGGCTTAAACGGCTGCAAAACGGGCGAGGCGAAGATAACCCGCGGCTATAGGCTGCCGGCAAAGTACGTTATCCACACCCCCGGCCCCGTGTGGCACGGCGGCACGAAGTACGAGCCGGAGCTTCTGAGCGCGTGCTATATAAGCTGCCTTGAGCTTGCCTCGGAATACGGCTGCAAGACCGTCGATTTTCCCTCGATATCCACGGGCGTGTACCGCTTTCCGCTCGACAGGGCGTCCAAGATCGCCATCGGCACGATAAGCGATTTTCTCAAATTCCATCCCGAGATCGAGCGTGTGCGCATGGTATGCTTTGACGCGAGAACGAAGGAGTATTATGACAAAGCACTGGAGAGCCTTAAATGAAAAGACTGTTCCGACTTCAGTATAATGCCCCCGTGACGATAACCTTTGCACTTTTGTCGCTGCTTGCGCTGCTGCTCGGCAGGCTTACCGACGGCTGGACAAATACCTATCTCTTCAGCGTCTGGCGCTCGTCGCTGTCCGATATTTTGACCTACCCGCGCTTTTTCCTGCACGTCCTCGGTCACGCCGATTATAACCACTATATCGGCAACATGATGATGATACTCGTCGTCGGCCCGGGTCTTGAGGAGAAGTACGGCAGCCGAAATCTTCTCAGCGCGATACTCATAACGGCGCTCGTTTCGGGGCTTGTGTATTGGTTTTTGTTCCCCGGCTCAATGCTCATGGGCGCGTCCGGCATTGTGTTTATGATGATAGTCATGGCCTCGCTTGCGGGAATGCGCGACGGCTACATACCCATCACGCTCATTCTCGTGCTCGTACTCTACCTCGGCAACGAGATAGTTGACGGGCTCGTTCTTAACGACAACGTTTCGCAGCTGACGCATATCATAGGCGGCGTTTGCGGCGCCGTGCTGGGGCTAAGACGCCGATGAGAGAAAAAGCGCTCATATCCGCCTGCCTTCTCGGCGCGGAGTGTAAATACAGCGGCGGCAGCAACGCCCTGCCCGAGGATACGCTCGCGGATCTCAGGGAAAAATACGAGCTTATCCCCGTTTGCCCCGAATGCTACGGCGGGCTCACGACACCGAGAGCACCGTCCGAGCGCAGGGGCGATAAGGTCGTCTCCAAAACCGGCGCGGATGTGACCGCGCAGTTTCAAAGGGGCGCGCAAACGGCGCTGCACCTTGCCGAAATATTCGGCGCACGGCTTGCGATATTTAAGGAAAACAGCCCCTCCTGCGGCAGCGGGACTATTTACGACGGCACCTTCACCGGTACGCTCACGCAGGGCGACGGCGTGACCGCCGAGCTTCTCAAAAAACACGGAATTACGGTCATAGGCGAAAATGCACTCTGATTATTTCAGGGTGCATTTTTAGTTTCTTATCCTCATATGCTTGTACAAAAAAGGAGGGCACGACATGGCATATGAGGAAAAAGCAAAAACACAGGCGCCCAAGCCGCACGGCCTGAGCCTTGAGGACAGGGCGAGGCTGAGCGTGAGCGGAGTTGAGGACGTCGAGAGCTTCGACGAAACGCTCGTTGTGATGAATACGACCGCGGGCGACCTCATCGTGCGCGGCAGCGGGCTGCATATAAGCATGATAGACCTTGACGCGGGAAAGCTCAGCGTCGAGGGGCTCATTTCCGAGCTGAGCTATGAGGAAAAACAAAGCTCCGGCGGGCTTTGGCAGCGGCTTTTCGGATAAATGCGCGTTGCCGTCTCGCTCCAGCTCGCGCAGCTATGCGCCTCGGTGATGCTGGGCTTTGCGCTCGGCGCGGTGTATGATGCCCTGCGAATTATCCGCCGCAGGCTCGGCTTGACGGCGCTTTGCGATGCGCTGTTTTGCACTCTCGCTCTCGCGGGGCTGTTCACGCTCGGCATGAGCCTCGGCGCGGGGAAGCTTCATTTTCTCATGCTCGGCTTTGTCATCCTCGGCTTTTGCCTTTATATGCGCCTGCTCAGCCCCGCGGTGCTCGCCGCGCTCGGTTTAATATTCGATCTTCTCGCAAAAGCCTTTGCACCGCCGGCAAGGGTCATAAAAATATTTTTCAAAATCGCCAAAAAATGCTTTTCAAAATACTGTAATTGCGTTAGAATGAAAATAAGAGAGACAAAAAGTGCAAAAATAAGCGAAAAAACGAGGAGAAAATCGGGAGAAAATGAAAAAATCAACGACGATACTCGCTCTGGCATTGACGATGCTGGCCGCATATGCTATTCTGAACCTTGTAAGCATAAGCCGTCAGGTGCGCGACGCGGCGGAGCAGTCGGAATGTCTGCGGGCGGAGATAGAGGCCGCGCAGGCGGAAAATGAGCTTTTGAGCGATG
>USPI01000025.1 GCA_900556535.1 uncultured Eubacteriales bacterium
TTTCTGTTCGGGAAATGCCCTCGCCGTCCAGCAGCAGCTCCTCGTAGAGCTTTTCGCCGTCGGGCGTGAGCCCCGTGACGCGGTTATCGCGGCACACAAGGCGCCGTCCGAACTCCCGCTCAAGGGCGGAAACCGCGCGCGAGACCGTGGAGTGGCTGACATAGAGCCGCTCCCCCGCCTTTATGAAGCTTTTTTCCTCCGCTACGGCGGCAAATGCGCGAAGCTGCTCAAGCTCCATCGCTCACGCTCCTTTTTGCTTTTTCCGCAGGCGACCTGAAACACATATATATTATATATGTAGGGCAACGCGATCCCCGGGCGCTTGCGGCGGGTGAAAAATCAGTAGTTAAACGTATGCGGCATCAGCTCCTTGAGCCGGTAGCTGACGTATCTTCCGTCCGCGCGCGAGCACAGCACCTCAAGCTCGCCGTCGTTGAACTCCGAGAGGAACTGGCGGCAGGAGCCGCAGGGCATACAGTAATCCTGGCTCTCGGCGTAAATGGCGATGCGGACATAATCCTTGAAGCCCTCGCTGACCGCCTTGACGCAGGCGGTGCGCTCGGCGCAAATGGTGTCGCCCAGCGCCGCATTCTCGACGTTGCAGCCGGTAAAGACTCTTCCGCCGCGGCATTCAAGCGCTGCGCCGACGGCGAACTTTGAATACGGGACATAGGCTTTTCTGGACGCCTCTCTCGCGATCGTCAAAAGCTCCTTGTCTGTCATCTTATTTTTCCCCATTTCTATTTTTATTCCTTTTCATCATTAGTATTTGCTGCCGGCTTCACGTTCTCTATCGTTACCGACCAGTCACGGACGTTGCCGAGGGGGGAGTTTTCGTTGACCTTGATGCCCTCGATGACGCCGCGGTGACTTATGAGCTGGTGCTTTTCAAAGCAAACGGGCACGATGTACGCCTTGTTCACGATATAGGCGCACATATTGTCGCAGGCGGTGCGGCGGGAGTCGTCGTCGGCGGTGAGATAGGTCGTTATCGCCTCCTCAAGCCCCGTGTCGCTGAACTGCCCGTAGTTGAGCATTGCGGAGGTGAACAGGAGCTTGCTCGGGTCAAAGTCGGAGTTCATGCGCACCTCGGCATAGTACATATCATAGTTGCCCGCCTCGATGAGCTGGCAGTAGGTCTTCCAGTCCTGCTTGTTAACGGTGACCTTGAGCCCCAGCGACTTCATATCCTCGGCAAACTTCTTGGCGGTGTTGACCTTGACGGTGCTGCCGCTGTAAACGAGAAAATCAATGTCTATCTTCACGATGGTCTCGCCGTTTTTAATGTCAAGATAGCCGTCGCCGTCGTAGTCCTTCATGCCGGCGTTTGCGAGGATCTCCTGCACCTTGTTGAGACTAAATTTAAACTGATTGGCGTAGCTCTCGTTATAAAGGCTGCTTGCGGGGCTCACGGGCAGGGTCGCCGCAAGCGCGTAGTTGCCGAGCTGCCCGACGGTATAGTCGCGGTCGATGGCGTAGTTCATGGCGAAGCGGATAAACTCGTTTGCGAAATCGTCGCTGTGCGAGCTGAAGCCGATGTAGTGCATATTCGTGGTGTTATATGCGCGAATTTCGTTTGCGTTGCCGTAGCCGATGTTCGTGTTCGCGCTCGGGTCGTTGAGAACGACGTCTATGAGCGAGTCGGCGAAGGCGGAGATGGTCTCCTCCGTGCCGACGTATTCCTTGAGATAGATCGTTTGCAGCGGCAGCGCGGCGGCATAGTCGTTGGTCTTTGCCGCGACGAGGCTGTTGTAATCCTCGGCATAGGCATACGATCCCGAGCCGCCGGGGTAGGCCTGCTCATAGGTGCCGTATTGGATGATGGGAATGGCCAGCAGCATTGGAAACTGCATATTTTTCTTGGTGAGGTTCACGACGAAGGTCTCGGAATCGGTTGCCGAGCAGCCCGCAACATAGCTCAGCCGCGCTTTAAATCTGTCCGAGCGTGCGGCGCACATGACGGAATACGCAACATCCGTCGCCGTGAGCTGCTGCCCGTCGTGAAATTTATGTCCGCTTGCGACCTTGAACTCCCAGCGCGAGCCGCCGTCGCTCGTTGTCCACGAGGTCACGACGCCGGGGTTGAGCTTAAAGCTGTTATCGACCTCGACCATGTTTTCATACACGAGGCTGCACACGAGCTGATTGTTCGTGTTGGTCGCAATGAGGGGATTCATGCTGTAGCTGCGGTTGCAGTTGAGCGTGAAAATATCGTCGGCTGCCACGGTTTGACCGAGCACCGTGCCGGGGTTATTGCCCTTAACGTAATCATCGTTCTGTTTGTCGTCAGCCGTGCCGCAGGACGCGAGCGAAAAAACGCTCGCCATTGCCAGCAGCAGCGCGGCGGCTCTCTTCATTTTGGACATAGGCGCCACCTCAAAGCACTATCGCCGCAGCCATGCTGCCGCGCACGCCGTCGGTCGCACGGTGCGACCAGTATTTCTCCGGAAGGCACATCGTGCACTCGTCCGAAACGTCTATATTATCAGCCCCAAGTCCGAGCTGCACGAGCCTGCGCGCATTCGCGCCGCGCAGATCGACATGGGTCTTGCCGTTCGGCTTTTTCTCGAAAAGCCCCTCCGTCTCGCCGCCGAGATATTTTTCGACGGCCTCGGGCACGTCGTCGTCGCACTCAAAGCAGCACTTGCCTATGCTCGCGCCGACAGCGGCACGGATATTTTCCGGTCTCGCGCCCAGAGCGCACATCTTTTCGACAGCCGCGCCGAGGATATCCTGCACGCTGCTTTTCCAACCGCAGTGCACCGCCGCGATGACGCCCGCCTCGGGATCGTGCATCAGAACCGGCACGCAGTCGGCGATGTAGATCATGATGGGCAGCCCCTTGACGTTCGTCACGAAGCCGTCGCACTCGATGCGCTTATCCGAGCCGAGCTCAAACCTGTCGCACTCGCGCGCAAGGTGGACGAGCCTGCCGTGCACCTGCTTGGTCACGGCGAAATCATTCTCGCCGCAGCCCATTATTTCACCGGCAAGACGGTAGTTTTCGCGCAGGTCGTTCTCATCGTCGCCGCGGTGCACGCCGAGATTCCACGAGGCGAAAACGCCCTTGCTCACGCCGCCAATGCGCGTTGTGAACATATGCCTTGCGCTTATTTTATCCGAGGACATGTACACGCAGCCGTGCTGCCTGTTTTCGATAAATGCCATTTGGTCTCCTTAATCATTCGTTTCTGCCGCAGCATTCCTTGTACTTGAGCCGGCGCGAGCCGTCGGCCTTCATTTTGCCGCAGGGGCAGGGATCGTTGCGGCCGGGCTTGGGAGCCTTCTTGATGGGCTTTTTCTTCTGCACCTCGCCGCCGACACTTGCCGCCATGTTTCTCGCCACCGCCTTGCGCTCAAAGCTCTGCTCCTTGCGCACTCTCACGGTGAACAGGCGTCTTACGGTCTCCTCGCGGATGCCGTTTATCATCGCCTCGAACATATCGTAGCCCTCGCGCTTATATGCGTCGATGGGCTTTACGTTGCCGTAGCCGCGCAGGCCGATACCGCGCTTGAGCTCCGCCATCGCGTCGATGTGATCCATCCAGTATTCGTCAACGACGCGCAGCATGATGAAGCGCTCGATCTCGCGCATGACGGGCTGACCGTCCTCACCGACGCCGAACTCCTCCTCGCGCTTTGCGTAGAGCTGCTTTGCAGCGTCGTAAACGCGGTCTATGATATCGTCGGCCTTGGGCGCGCTGCCGAAATCGGAGAACTTGATCGCACCCTTGGGCAAGAACAGCTTCTCAAACGATGCGATGACCTCATTGAGATGCTCCTGATTTTCCGCCGCGCCGCCGTGCAGAGCGTCGTTGACGGTGGTGGAGATAAACTCGGAGATCATCTTGTCGATGCTCTCGCGCAGATCCTCGCCGTCAAGCACCTTGCGGCGCTCGTCATAGATGATGTTGCGCTGCTGGTTCATGACGTCGTCGTACTCAAGCACGCTCTTACGGGTCTGGAAGTTGCGGCTCTCGACGGTTTTCTGCGCCTGCTCGATCGCGCCGGAGAGCATCTTGTGGTCGAGCGGGGTGTCCTCGTCAACGCCGAGGGTCTCCATCATGCTCGTCATTCGCTCCGAGCCGAAAAGGCGCATGACGTCGTCGCTCATTGCAATGTAAAATCTGCTTTCGCCGGGGTCGCCCTGACGACCGGCACGGCCGCGAAGCTGGTTGTCGATTCGTCTTGATTCGTGGCGCTCGGTGCCGAGGATGAACAGACCGCCGACGGCTCTGACCTTCTCGGCCTCCGCATTGCACACCGCCTTGTGCTCCTCCATTTTTTCCGCGAAGAGCTTGCGCGCACGAAGTATCTCCTCGTCGCTCGTTTCGGCATAGCCCGTAGCCTCGGCAATGGTCTCCTCGGCAAAGCCCGCCTTGCGCAGATCGTTCTTGGCAAGATACTCCGCGTTGCCGCCGAGCATGATATCGGTGCCGCGGCCTGCCATGTTGGTCGCTATCGTCACCGCGCCGAGCTTGCCCGCCTGCGCGACTATCTCCGCCTCCTTCTCGTGGTGCTTGGCGTTGAGGACGTTGTGCTTTATGCCGCGCGCCTTGAGGAGCTTGGAGAGAAATTCGCTCTTTTCGATCGAAATGGTGCCGACCAGAACGGGCTGTCCCTTCTCGTGGCAGGCGATTATCTGCTCGATTATCGCGCGATCCTTACCGGCCTCGGTCTTGTAAACGACGTCGGGCCAGTCAACTCTCGCAACGGGCTTGTTGGTCGGTATCTCGACTATATCGAGCTTATAGATAGACTCAAACTCCTCCGCCTCGGTGAGCGCGGTACCGGTCATGCCGGAGAGCTTGTCGTAAAGTCTGAAGTAATTCTGGAAGGTGATGGTCGCAAGAGTCTTGTTCTCGCGCTGCACGTCAACGTGCTCCTTGGCCTCTATCGCCTGATGCAGACCCTCGCTGTAGCGTCTGCCGAGCATGATTCGGCCCGTGAACTCATCGACGATGAGCACCTCGCCGTCTTTAACGACGTAGTCGATATCGCGCTTCATGATGCCGTGAGCACGCAGTGCCTGATTTATATGGTGAGTGAGGGTGGAGTTTTCGATGTCGGAGTAGTTTTCGAGACCGAACGCACGCTCCGCCTTGGCGATGCCGCGCGCCGTAAGAGTTGCCGTGCGCGCCTTTTCGTCAACGATGTAATCCGCGTCAATGTTCTCGTCCTCTTCCTCCTTCGAGTCCGTCGAGGCATAGACCTTCTTCTTGAGCGAGGCGACAAAGTCGTTGGCCTGGCGGTAGAGATCGGTGCTCTCGTCGCCCTGACCGGAAATTATGAGCGGAGTTCGCGCCTCGTCGATGAGGATGGAGTCGACCTCGTCAACGATGGCAAAGCGGTGTCCGCGCTGGACGCGGCTTTCCTTGTATATCGCCATATTGTCGCGCAGATAGTCAAAGCCCATCTCGTTATTCGTGCCGTAGGTTATGTCCGCGGCATACGCCGCCTTGCGCTCTTCGTTGGTGAGCCCGTGGACGATAAGTCCGACATCAAGCCCCATGAAGCGGTGCACCTTGCCCATCCACTCGCTGTCGCGCCGTGCAAGGTAATCGTTAACGGTGACGATATGCACACCGTCGCCGGTTATTGCGTTGAGATACGCAGGCATGACCGCAACGAGGGTCTTGCCTTCGCCGGTCTTCATTTCGGCAATGCGTCCCTGATGCAGGACGATGCCGCCTATGAGCTGGACTCTGAACGGCTTCATGCCGAGCACGCGCCACGCAGCCTCTCTGACTGCCGCGAACGCCTCAGGAAGCAGGGAGTCAAGCTCCTCGCCGCCGTCATAGCGGTCCTGAAATTCCTTGGTCTTTGCTCGAAGCTCCTCGTCCGAGAGCGCCTGCATCTGCGGCTCCAAGGCCTCGATCTTATCAACGATAGGATATATTTTCTTCAATTCACGGTCGGTGTGATTTCCGAACAGTTTGCTGAACAGACCCATAATTACTGCCTTTCATTCGTAAAGATAATTCTGCACCTTGCATTGTAGCACAAATTTATGAACAAAGATAGTATTAGAGCATGGCTTTTTATGTCTTTTCATGAGTTTTTCCGCCGTGTGGCGGCTGCGCTTGTTATTTTTGCGCGCCGTGTGATATAATGTCGGCATCTAAGCAAAAAGAGGTATCTCCATTGGAATTTAAAAAGATAACAGTCAAGGACGTTCCCGCCCTGCGCCCCTATCTCACTGCACAGTACCGCTCCTGCGATTTTTCCGTGCTCGGCGTTTTCATGTGGGCTGACCGCTTCGGCTATGAATACACGATCGAAAACGGTGTTTTGTTCATGCGCGAGAGAGCACGGCGCGAGGGTGCGCAATACGACTATATGCTCCCGCTCGGAGAGGGCGAGCTTGCCGACAACATAGAATATCTTCGCTCGAAGATAGATGCTCCCCTTACGCTCAGCCTTGTGCCGGAGGAGGCGCTCGACACGCTTCGGCAGAGCTTTGAGCTTCACGCCGAGGAGGAGCCGGACATTGCCGACTATGTTTATAACGCCGAGGATCTTGCATATCTCGCCGGCAAAAAATACAGCAAGAAGCGCAATCTCATACATCAGTTCGAAAAGCTCTATCCCGAGCACAGGCTCGAACCGATAACGGCGGAAAACGCAAAGCACATCGCCGACTGCTGCCGCCACGGCTGGTCGGACACACCCGAATCCGAGCTTGCCGCGTATGAAAACGAGCACACACGCGAGGCGCTCGTGGATTTTGCCGCTTACGGCTGCACGGGCTACGCGCTCTACTGCGGAGACGACATCGCGGCATTCTGCATAGGCGAGGTGCGCGGCGACACGCTCATCGTCCACATCGAAAAGGCAAAGCGCGAATACAAGGGCGCGTTTCAGATGATAAATATGCTCTTCTCGCGCACGGAGCTGGAAAGCTGCGGCATTAAATACATTAACCGCGAGGACGACGTCGGCGACGAGGGGCTGCGGCAGGCTAAGTTATCCTACTTCCCCGCCTATATGCTCAGAAAATACAGGCTCACGCTATGAGAAATTTCATGCTCACGCTCAGCTACGACGGCAGCCGCTACCACGGCTGGCAAAGGCAGGGCAACACGGAAAATACCATTCAGCAAAGGCTCGAGAGCGCCCTTTCGCGGGTGCTTTCTCAGCCTGTCGAAATAAGCGGCTCGGGGCGCACGGACGCCGGAGCGCACGCAAAAATGCAGGTCGCGTCGTTCAAGGCGGACACCGCGCTGACGGCAGACGAAATTCTCGCCGGGCTGCGCGCGCTGATGCCCGAGGACATTGCCGCGCACTCTCTCACGGACGCGCCGCCGCGGTTTCACGCAAGGCTCTCGTGCACGGGCAAGACCTACGTCTACCGCGTGCAGAATAGCCCCGTTCCCAACGTTTTCGAGCGAAAATATATGTACCGCATCGATGAGGAGCTCGACCTTGAGAAAATGCGCAGCGCCGCGAAGCTCCTGCTCGGCGAGCACGATTTTTCCGCCTTCTGCTCGAATAAGCGCATGAAAAGATCCGCCGTGCGGCGGGTCGATGAGATACGGATAGATGCCCTCGGCAGCGAGCTGCGCTTCACTGTTTCGGGAAACGGATTTTTGTACAACATGGTGCGCATAATCGTCGGCAGTCTGCTCGAGGTGGGCGCACAGCGCATGACGCAGGAGGCTCTTGCAGCAGCGCTCAAGTCGAAAAAGCGCGAAAACGCGGGGCCGACCGCTCCCGCCTGCGGGCTTTGTCTATATGAAGTACGATACTAATAAGATATCAAAAAAAGCTGCTGTTTTCGTTTGAAAACAGCAGCTTTTTATTACGTTTTCCACGTTGCCGGAGCAAAGAGGACGAGCATGGGGAATATCTCAAGTCTGCCGAGGAACATATCAAAGCAAAGCACCGCCTTGCTGAGAATATTCAGCCCCGACACGCCCATGGTAAAGGTGTTCGAGTCGATGCCGTAGCCGACGTTACTCAGGCTCGATATCGCCGCAAGCATACCGTCGCCGATGGTCAGACCGTTAATGGCAAGCACTACGCCCGTCATCACGACCGCCATGAAATACGCGATGGCGAAGCTGTTGACGGAGGTGACGGTCTCCTCATCGACGATCTCGCCGTTAAGGTGGATAAGATGCACGGAGTTGGGAGTGACGGTCTTTGCGATGGCGCGGTAGGTGCTCTTTGTAAATATCATGACGCGCGATATCTTCATGCCGCCGCCCGTCGAGCCCGACATCGGGCCCGTTATCATCAGCACCGTCAGCATCGCCCACACAAACGGCGACCAGAACTCCGCGTCGATCGAAACGTAGCAGGTCGTGCTTATTATCGACATGACCTGGAACAGCGTATGGCGCAGCCCCTCGCCGAAGCTTGCGAATTTCCATGCCGTGTCAAGTCCCATGAGAAGCGACACGCCGACGATAAGCAGCAAAAACGTTCTCAGCTCGCGCGAACGGCGCACACGCAGAAATTCGCGCGCGACGATGCAGTAGAAAAGGCTGAAGCTCATGCTGCCGAGGGTCATAAAGATGAGCGTTATGGTCTGCGCGTAGGTGCTGTATGACGCCATACTGTCGTTTCTTATGGCAAAGCCGCCCGTGGAAACGGTGCACAGCGAGAGGTTAAGAGAGTCAAACAGCGGCACTCCGCCGATGCACAGCAGAAGTATCTGCGCCAAGGTCATGACGATGTATATTTCATACAGGAGCTTTGCCGACTGTCTCATTCTGGGCACGAGCTTTGCCGCCATGGGACCGGGGAATTCCGCGCGCAGCAGGAACATCGAGCCGCCCTCGCGTGCGACGGGGGCAATGGCAAGCAGGAACACGAGCACGCCCATGCCGCCTATCCAGTTGGTGACGCTGCGCCAGAGCAGTATGGCGCGCGGCGCCGCCTCGACGTCCTCAAGTATGGTGGCGCCCGTCGTCGTGAAGCCGGAAACGGTCTCGAAAACGGCGTTTGAAATGCTCGGAATGACGCCGCTTGCGTAAAAGGGTATCGCGCCGAAGAGGGATATTATTATCCACGCGAGCGCGACCGTCACGAAGCCGTCTCGTGCACCTATGGGCGAGCCCTTGCTGCGCGCCAGGGCGCTCGGCAGCCCCACTGCCAATACGACCGCTATGGCTATCGCAAAGCCCTTGACGGCGGCAGCGTCTCCGTCGGCAAGTCCTACCAGCAGCGAGGGCAGCATGAACGCCGCCTCGATGCACAATATGACCCCAACGGTTTTTCTTATGGTGTTAAAGTTCATAATGCGCTCCGCACTTATGCAAAAATATCGTTCAGGTCGAGGATATCCCTGCCCGCCGTCGTGACTATCACAACGGTGTCGCCCGAGGCGAGGGTGTCCTGACCGCCGGGGATGATTATCCTGCCCATGTGGTTTATGCACACGATAAGTATGCCGGGCTTGAGCTTAATGTCCATGAGCCTTTCGTGCAGATGCTCGGTCGCATCGGTCACGGCAAACTCAAGCGCCTCCGCCTCGCCCTCGGCAATTCGGTGTATCGTCAGCACCGCGCTGCCGCCGGTGTTTTCCATTGCGCGGACATAGCGGATGATGGCGTGGGAGCTCAGGCTCTTGGGGCTTATGAGGCTGTCCGCGCCGCGGTCTCCGAGTATTTCGCCGTACTCAAGGCGGTTAATTTTCGTCAAAAGCTGCGGCACTCCCATCTTGCGCGCGAACATTCCGATGATGATGTTCTCCTCATCCATATTCGTGAGCGGCAGCACTGCGTCCATTCGCCCGATGTTATGCGCTTTGAGCACCGACTGGCTCGAACCGTCGGAGCAGATGACCGTCATTTCGGGGAACTTTTCGGCAAGGTACTCGCAGCGCGAGCGTTTCATCTCGATGAGCTTTATGCTGCTGCCGACCTTTATGAGCATGGGCGCGAGATATTCGGCTATCCTGCCGCCGCCGACGATGAGCACGTTTTTGCTCTTTTTGCTTCTCAGATGCAGCTCGTGCGTGAGCTCCACGAGCGCGGTCGCGGGCGCGGTGACGTAGATCTTATCCCCCTTATGCAGAACAAAGCTGCCGTCGGGGATGAACACCTGCTCCTCGCGCACGACGGCGCACACGAGAACGTGAACGCGGATCCTTTTGCGCAGATCGGCAAGCCGCAGCCCGTCAAGGGGGTTATCCTCCCCGACGAACAGCTCGACTATCTCAGCCTTGCCCTCGGCAAAGGTATCGCGCTTTATAAACGCGGGGATCTGAAGGAGCCTGTATATCTCCTTCGCTGCAAGCAGCTCGGGGTTTATCGTCATGGAAAGTCCGAGCTCGGACTTTAACATATAAAGCTGCTCGGTGTATTCGCGGTTGCGCACGCGGGCGATGGTGTTCTTGCAGCCGAGCTTGCGCGCGACGATGCACGCGAGCATATTTAATTCGTCCTCGCCCGTGACCGCGATGAGCAGGTCGCTGTCTCCGACGTTTGCCTCGCGCTGGATCGCCATCGCCGCTCCGTTTCCGCACAGCGCCATAACGTCAAGCGTGTCGGAAAGCAGCTTCATTTTCTCCTTGTCTTTTTCAACAACGGTTATATCGTGGTCTTCGTTTGCCAGCTCAGAAGCAAGTGACGAGCCTATCTTGCCCGCGCCGACTATTACTATCTTCATGTCCCGTGCCCTCTCAAGACGTCAAATATTACATATCTTATGATATTAACACATTATTCACGCGGTAGCAATAGCGGAAGGGCGCTCGCGCTTGACCCAGTCGATGATATAATCGGCAAAGCGGCGCGTTGCGGGGCTGTCCTTGCTCGTTTCCGTCATGGCAAGCCCAATAACGCGCTTGGACGGCGGCACGAGCTCCTTCACGACGACGTCGTCATGCCTGCCCTTTAAAAGCAGCTCCGGCATGATGGATATGCCCAGCCCCTTTTCGACCATTGCGATGATGGCATAGTCGTCCTTGGTGGAAAATCTGATGTTCGGCTTTATCCCCGCGGCGCTGAGCGCGCGGTTTGCGTCGTGGTTTGACTCCTCCAAAAGCGTTATGAACGCCTCCGTCTCGCACTCGACGAGCGGGAATTTGGGATATGACTCGAATTTGTGCCCGTGCGGAAGTATCGCAAGCAGCCTGTCCTCCATAAGCGGGACACACTCGCAGCGGATGCTCGTGGGCACGTTTACGAAGCCGAGGTCGACACTGCCCTCCTCTATCCAGCGCTCAACGTCGTAATAGTCGCCGTTTAAGAGCTTTATATCGACATTCGGATAGTCGGCTTGAAACTCCTTTATGACGCCAGGCAGCCAGTGCACCGCGACGGAGGTGAATGCGCCTATGCGCACCGTGCCGAAATCGAGCCCGCGAATGGCGGAAACGGTCTGGCGAAGCTGCTCCTCGTAGTTGAGCATACCGCGCACAGCCGGCATTATCCGCTCGCCGTCGCCCGTGAGCTTCACTCCCGCACGCGAGCGTGTGAGCACCGCAAAGCCGAGCTCCGATTCGAGATTATTTATCGCATGGCTCACCGCCGACTGTGTGCAGCCCAGTGCCTCCGCCGCCCTCGTGAGACTTCCCAGCTCCACGACCTTCGCCAGTGTTTCGTATTTTGAAATGCTCATGCTTTCGCCTCCGAAATATGGTTGCATGAATTTTGTTCATGCTGACATGAAATAAATTAGGTATGATAATACTATACCCGTATTTTTTATAAAATCAAGGATTTTTTGCGTTTTT
>USPI01000026.1 GCA_900556535.1 uncultured Eubacteriales bacterium
GCTATCAGGCTTTTTGACGAGCGAAGCGAGATTTTTCGTGAAGCTTGAGCTTCACGAAAAATGTGGCGTTTTTTCAGCGTGCAAAAAAGTCACAGACTTTTTTTACACGCTGAAAGAGAGGCCGTGTGGCCTCTCTTTTTTGCGTGCGGATAGTGGTTATGCGCATTTTTGTGCCATTTCGAGCATATCCTGAATAGCGATGCCGTAGCCCGAGGTCGGGTCGTTGACGAAAACGTGCGTCACCGCGCCGACCAGCAGACCGTTTTGGATGATGGGGCTGCCTGACATACCCTGCACGATGCCGCCGGTGAGCTCCAAAAGCTCGGGGTCTGTGACCGTCAGCATCACGGTCGTGCCGTCCGCGCCGGTGTACACCTTTCGGATCTCGACACCGTACTCGCGCACCTCGCTGCCGGAGAGGGTGCAGAGGATGGTGGCGCTGCCGACGGAAACCACGCCTGTCTCGATCGCGTCGCCGTCAAAGCCTGCCTCGCCGAAAATGCCGCGGCCGCAGTTGAGCCTGATGTCGCCGAGAAAGCGTGTGCAGTCGGTGCTGCCGTCAAGCCGCCCCGGCTCGCCCACCTGACCGCGCACGATGTCGACTATCTGCGCGTCGTACACTCCGCCGTCGCCAAGCGGGAGTGCGCCGCCGCCGTTCTCGTCGCTGATGCTGTGGCCGAGCGCACCGTAAACGCCTGTCGCGGGATCGAAAAATGTCAGCGTGCCGACTCCGGAGACGCCGTCGCGCAGCCACAGTCCGAGCCGCCACGCGCCGTCGGAGTCCTGCGCGGGCGTGATGCCGAGCTGCTTCACGCTGCCGCCGCGCTCGACTGTGACGGTGGTTTTCTCCCCGTCGAGAGCGTCCAGAGCCGCCTTGAAATCGTCTGCGGTGCTGATTTTTGCGGCGCCGATCTGGGTTATCACGTCGCCCTTTTTAAGCCCTGCCTCCGCCGCGGGAGACTGCTTGCCCGCTGCGGTCTCGACCTCGGATATGCCCGCGACCACGACTCCGTCAGTCGTCATCTTGATGCCCAGCGCCCGACCGCCGGGGACGAGCGGCTGGGCGAGCGCCGTCGCGCCGAGCATGATGCAAAGCGCGATCGAAATGAGCGCCGCCGTTGTTTTTTTGATCGTCATATCTCACCTCCACACATAAAGTATGCTGCCTTTGGCGTAAAATATATTATCCAATTTTTTAGAGGCGCTTTTGAGCACCTACGGATACATTTATTGCGTGAACACGGTGTCGAAACTTCCGACAAAACCGTAAAACTCTCGCTGCCCGTGAGTGCAGACTTTGTCGGCACTAACGGCAACATCGTAGGGGCGACCATTGGTCGCCCGCTGCTGCGCCTTGGTCGGAAGTCCGTTACCGTGGCACCGCAGTATAATCTATTTCCAATGCAGGTGGCGCAATTGCCCTCACGCCGAGTGGAGCCCGCACGGTCGGAAGTTTTGGCTATTTGAAATGTCGAAATGACAAGGCAGCGTAATTGCCACGGCACTTGCCTTCCCCTTGAGGGGAAGGTGGGTCGGAGCGAAGCGGAGAGCCGGATGAGGTGTTTACATTCCTCATTATAAGACTTTAATTCACCTCATCAGTCACCTTCGGTGACAGCTTCCCCTCAAGGGGAAGCCAATGCGCCACGGACTGCGGCGGTGGATTTCACTGCGATGTCACGGTAACGCCCTGCCGACTAAGACCGCACTACGATAGTGCGCGGCAGATACAGTTTCCTCCGCGGCTTCGTAACCGAGCTGACGCAATAGATATATCCGTAAAGTTTTAAAACGAATTGCCTCTGCGGCGAGCAGCGCGGCAAATGCGGTTTTGTCGGCACTCTCGATACCGTGCCACCGCAATAAATGTATCGGTAAAATCTCAAGGCGAACTGCCCCTGCGGCAGCAGCGAGATTGAAAAAAGGAGGGGGATATGAAGAATTTGATAGTTGGGGCGGTGGGGCCCGAGGTGCAGCTTTTGCAGCTTGCGCTGAACCGAGCCGAGGGTGCGCAGCTTGCGACCGACGGCATTTTCGGCGCAAAGACCCGTGCCGCGCTGCTGCGGTTTCAGGCGAACAACGGTCTTGCCGCGGACGGCGCAGACCTCGGCGCGACCCACCGCGCACTCATGCCGTACTGCACGGGCTTTGCCGAGCACAAGATCAGGCGCGGCGACACGCTGTTTAACGTCGCACAAGGCTACGGCACGAGCGTTGCTGCCATCGTCACCGCAAACCCCGGCGCTGCCGCAAAAGAGCTGCGCATCGGCAGCAGCCTCGTCGTGCCGCTACCCTTCGAGGTCGTGCCCACGACGATATCGTTCACGGCCGAGCTCGTCGGCTACTGCGTTCGCGGCATCGCGGCGCGCTATCCCTTCGTGCGCACGGGCAGGCTCGGCCGCAGCGTCATGGGCAAGCCGCTGTGGTATCTCGCGCTCGGCGGCGGTGAGGACAGGGTGTTTTACAGCGCGGCCCACCACGCGAACGAGTGGATCACGACCCCGCTGCTGCTGCGCTTTGCCGAGCGGCTCGCCTGCGAATACGCCCGCGGCGGCGCGATCTTGGGGCGCAGTGCGGCGGAAATTTTGCGGCGCACGAGCATTTACATAGCGCCCTGCGTCGATCCCGATGGCGTTGACCTCGTGACGGGCGCGCTCACGGACGGCGAGTATTATCACGGCGCGCGGCGCATCGCGCAGAGCTATCCTGCCGTGCCGTTTCCGTCGGGCTGGAAGGCGAATATCCTCGGCACCGACCTCAATTTGCAGTACCCCGCGGGCTGGGAGCAGGCGCGAAAAAACAAGCTCGCGCAGGGCGTTGCGGGTCCGGCACCGACGGACTTTGTCGGCACCGCGCCGCTCAGCGCGCCGGAAAGCCGCGCGATGTATGACTTCACGCTTGCGCTCTCGCCGCGGCTCGTTCTGGCTTACCACACGCAGGGGCGCGTGATCTACTGGCGCTATCTTGACCGTGAGCCGCCGGGCTCGCGCGAGCTCATCGAGGCGATGGCGGCGGCCTCGGGCTACACGCCTGACGATGCGCCCTTCGCGTCGGGCTTTGCCGGGTATAAGGACTGGTTTATTCAGACCTTCGACCGCCCAGGCTTCACCATTGAGGCGGGGCTCGGGCAAAACCCGCTGCCCATCTCGCAGTTTGAAACGATTTGGCACCACAACCTCCCCATCCTACTGCCATAGCCCACTCGCCGTGGGGGCGATGCGCCTTGGGATTTTGCCGATACGCCTATTGCGGTTGCTCGGTTACGAGGGCGCGGAGAAAACCGCAAAGCTGTCGCTGCCCGCGGTTGCGCCTTAGTCGGAAGTCCGTTACCGTGTCCGCGCAGCAAAATTTTGCGCCATTGTAGGTTGCGCTATTGGCTTCCCCTCGAGGGGAAGCTGTCAGGCGCAGCCTGACTGATGAGGTGATTTAAAGCCTTTCAATGGAGAATTGTAAACACCTCATCCGGCTCTCCGCTTCGCTCCGACCCACCTTCCCCTCAAGGGGAAGGCAAGTGCCGTGGCAATTACGCTGCCGTGTTTTTTCTACATTTTTAATAGCAAAACTACTGACCATGCGGGCGACCACTGCCGTGGGGGCAATGCGCCACGGACAACACAGAGGATTAAGCTGCGCAAGCACGGTGACGGACTGCGGCGGTTTTGTCGGCAGCTTCGTAACCGTGCCGCCGCAAAAAATGTATCGGTATGATTTCAAGGCGCTCTGCCCCTGCGGCGAGCAGCGCGGCAACTATTGTTTTATCCGTATTTTCGATACCGTGTTCACGCAATATATGTATCCGTAGCTGCGTCAAAGCGCCTATAAAAAAACTCGGGAACACGAGGTGTGTTTCCGAGTTTTTTGATGTTTGGGTTTTGTTACGCGACGGCGGCGTTATGCTCCTGCCTGGACTTTATGAACTCATACGCGGTGATGCCGGCGACGAGGACAAGCCCGATGAGGTCGGTCTGCCAGCCGGGAATGATGAGGGTCAGACCGCCGACTATCATCAGCACGCGCAGCAGCCAGTTGAGCCGGCGCTTGACGAAGCCGTTGAGACCCGCTGCAACGCCGTAGATACCGAGCATTGCGCTCAGGCAGATGGTGACGACATCGACCCAGCTTCCGACGTTAACAAACAGCATTTCGGGGCTGTACGCGAAAACGTAGGGGACGATGAACGCGGCGATGGCGAGCTTTGTCGCATTGATGCCTGTTTTCATCGGGTTTGACTTGGCTATCGCGCTGCCGGCATATGCCGCGAGGGCGACAGGCGGGGTGATATCGGCAACGATGCCGAAGTAGAACACGAAGAAGTGCGCCGCAACGTCGGGCACGCCGAGCTTTGCGAGGATAGGCGCGCAGGTGGCGGCCATGATGCAGTAGTTCGCGGTCGTGGGCACGCCCATGCCGAGGATGATGCAGCAGAGCATGGTCAGGAACAGACCGATGATGAGCGTGTTGCCGGACAGGGCGACGATCGCGGTTATGAGCTTGGAGGCAAGACCGGTGACGGTGATGCAGCCTGCGATGATGCCCGCCATGGAGCAGGCGACGGCGACGGTTATCGTGCCCTTGCCGCCGGCCTCGAGAGCCTCGAGGAACTTCGCGGGAGTCAGGCGGCTGTCCTTGTTGAGGACGCCGACGACGATGGCTGCGATAATGGACAGCGCGGCAGCCTTCTGCATGGTGTAGACGTTAAGGCTGACCAGCACGATCAGCAGGACGATGGGCACGAGCAGGTAGCACTTTGCCAGCAGCTCCTTGCCGGGGACCATCTCACTGCGCGAGATGCCCTTGAGTCCGAGCTTTTTCGCTTCGAGGTGGACGGCGACGAAGATGCCCGCAAAGTACAGGAACGCGGGGAGGATCGCCTTGAGCGCGATCTCGCCGTAGGGCATACTCAGATACTCTGCCATGAGGAACGCCGCAGCGCCCATGATAGGGGGCATTATCTGACCGCCGGTGGAGGCCGCAGCCTCGACCGCGCCCGCAAACTCGGGCTTGTAGCCGGTCTTTTTCATCATGGGAATGGTAACGGAGCCCGTGGTGACGGTGTTGCCGACCGAGGAGCCGGAGACCATGCCGCACAGCGCCGAGGATATGACGGCGACCTTGGCAGGACCGCCGGAGGATGCGCCGGCGAGCTTGTTGGCAAGGTCGATGAAGAACTTGGCAATGCCGGTGCGCTCAAGGAAGGCACCGAAAACGATGAACACGACGATGAACTTCGCGCAGACGTTGATGGGGGTGCCGATGACGCCGCCGGTGCCGTAGAACAGGGTGTAGACGACTCTGCCGAGCACGAGCTTTATGGGCATACCCTTGCTGAGCATACTCCAGAAGGTGTATATAAGCAGAGCACCCACGACGCAGAGGATGGGCACGCCGACGCAGCGGCGGCACAGCTCGACGAGGCACAGGATGCCGATAATGCCGATGGCGATAAACTGCGGGGTCATCTTGGTCGCGCTTGTGAGCACCGCGATGATGGAGTCAAAGTTGAAGGCGTAGTAGAAGAAGCAGGCGGCGCCCAGAACCATGATGATCCAGTCAAACCACGGAACGTAGTTTTCGCGGACGTGGTGCTTATTCATGGGGTAATACAGGTAGCCCATGATCGTGACGCAGCCGAGGAATATCATCAGGCGGATTTCGAGCGAGGCGGTGCTCCACAGGGTCGAATAGATGCAGTAGAGCGAGAACAGCGCCATGACGATCTGAATGACCTTCTGCGGCACGCCCGACCAGATGCGGGTGTTCGACTCGCGGTCGTATTTCTTCATGACCGCCTCGACCTCGGCGGCGGAAACGGGCTCGTCCGAGGAAACCTCGGCGGCGGCCTTTGCTTCCTCTGCCGGAGGCGTGGGGTCTTTTTTCTTAAACAGGGCCATACGGGGCAACAATCCTTTCCTTCCGGTGCTTTGTTCGGCTCAAGAGCCTTGAGCTCAATAAAACACCGGTGTGTTTTTTAAAGATGCGGGGGCAGCGGATACGGCGCAGATGATTTGCGCTAAGGCAAGGCAAAGCGCGCGGCGCATACTTTGTGTATGCGCAAGGGCTTTAACGAAGCATCAGCGTAAATCACGATGACTACGGCAGGTCAATATGCCGTAGTCATCTGATTATACAATACTATGCCGTTAAGGCGCCGTTAAAATTAAGCGGTCTTTACGGTGATGTCCTTCTCGGCGAAGTACTTGGCAGCGCCGGGGTGGTAGGGCACGTCGGAGATGGAGGCGGCGAAGTCGAGGCTCAGCTCTGCCTTCTTTGCGTGGCCGATCTCGTCGATGTTATTGAAGATAGCGGAAACGAAGTTGTAGATAGCTGCATCGGAAACATCGCTGCGGGCGATGACGACTGCTGCGACTGCGACGGTGGTCACGTCCTCGGGAGTGTTGTAAACTTCCTTGGCGATGGTGTACTCCTTGTAGTAGGGGCTGGTCTTGATGAGGCTGTCAACGTGCTCCTTGTCGAGGGAGACGAGGTAGACCTGCTTGCCGGTGCTCAGGTCCTGAACAGCGGGGGTGGGAGCGCCGGAAACGACGAATGCAGCGTCGATCTTGCCGTCCTTGAGGCTGTCGGTGGAGTCGCCGAAGTTGAGGTACTCAGCCTTGATGTCGCTCTCGGAAAGGCCGTATGCGCCGAGGATGTCGAGTGCGTTGAAGTAAACGCCCGAGCCCTTTGCGCCGATGGAAACGGTCTTGCCCTTGAGGTCGGCAACGCTCTTGATGTCCTTGTTAAGGGTGACGATCTGGACCTGCTCCATGTACAGAGCCGCAACTACGCGGATATCGGAGACCTTATCGGTGAAGAGCTTTTCGCCGTTATAAGCATAGCTGAGAACGTCGGACTGGACAAAGCCGAGCTGAGCGGCGGCGCCGGCGAGGTCCTCAACGTTTGCCTGGGAGCCGTTGCTGGCGACAGCGGTGACCTTGGTAGCGGTCTTATCGGAGACCTGCTGTGCAAGGACGGTGCCGAAGGCGAAGTAGGTGCCCTGCTCGCCGCCGGTGACGAAGTCGAGATTTGCCTTGCCGTCATCGGAAGCTGCGGGATCCTTCTGATCGCCGCCGTTACCGCAGGCGCAAAGCGCGAATACCATAACGAGTGCGAGAAGCATTGCTATGAAACGTTTCATGTTTTTTCCTCCTGTTATCTGTGAAAAATTTTCTCCCTGAATATGTTTCATCCGAAACTCATTACAGGCGCATTATACACCCGAGCGCACTCCTTTTCAAGACCAAATATGAAATTTTGCAAGTCGGGATATGCAAAAAAATTCGCAATCTTATTGAATTCTTACGAAATTGCAACAAAATTTCGCCCTCCGATGCAAGATGTTCCGAGCATTTTGCAATTTTGGACTATATGTAGTTGCAAAATTGAGATTCGCAATTTCTGCAAATTTCGACAGCTTTTGCGTTTTCGGCATATTGCACTGTTTGCGCGCCCCGCAATTGTGGCTTTTTTACATGAAAATTGTCGAAAAGGCTTGCATATCGTCGAAGGCTGTGTTATAGTGTTCCCATCTCAAAAACATATGTTTTTGAGTGAAAGACACGAAAAGGCGGGTTTTTATATGAATATTGCACTTTTGGGCTGCGGAGTAGTCGGCGGCGGAGTTCTGGAGATAGCGGAAAAGCGCGCGGATATGTCGGTCAAATACGTTCTCGTGCGCAGGGATAAGCCCGAGCTCGGCGAGAAGGCGGTCAAGGATATAAATGTGATCTTAAACGACCCGGAGGTGGACACGGTCGTTGAGGTGATGGGCGGTCTGTCGCCGGCGTATGAGTATGTTCGCGCCGCGCTCAGAGCGGGAAAAAACGTCGTCACGGCGAATAAGCACCTCGTTGCACATTATTATAAGGAGCTCGTTGAGCTTGCCGAGGAGCACGGCGCGGCGTTCCGCTGCACCCCCGCGGTCGGCGGCGGCATACCGTGGCTGGTTAACCTCGAAAGAGTCAAGCGCCTTGACAGCGTCAAGAGCTTTTGCGGCATCATGAACGGCACGACGAACTTCATTCTCGACGCTATGCACACCAACGGCTCGGACTTTGCCGAGGTGCTCGCGCAGGCGCAGGAGCTCGGCTATGCCGAAGCCGACCCCTCCGCCGATATCGACGGTCTCGACATTCAGCGCAAGGCGGTCATCACCGCGAACGTCGCCTTCGACGCCTGTCTTTGCGAGGCGGACGTTCCCGTTTTCGGCATCCGCAGCGTATCCTCGGCGGACATCGCGGCGGCCGACGGCAGAGGGCGCATCTGCAAGATGCTCGCATTCGGCGAGAAGGGCACGAGCGGCGTGAGCTGCTATGTTGAGCCCTGCTTCGTGCCGGCGGGCGAGCTTGAGGCGGCGGTCTCGACAAACCGCAACGTCATTTCCTTCGACACCGAGCTCACCGGCAAGGAGAGCTTTTACGGGCAGGGCGCGGGACGCTACCCCACCGCGTACAACGCCGTTGCCGACTGCGTGGACATAATGAACGGCGTAAAGAGCTTTTACACCCGCAGCTTCCGCAGCGTGCCCGTGGATAACGGCGCGGCGGTGCACCCGTACTACGTCCGCTTTAACGGTGCCGACGATTTTCTCGATTCCGTGTCCGTCGAGGACTGCGGCGAGGGCGTCATCACGATGCCCGTGCCGGTCTCGAAGATGCACGACTGGGCAGCAAAGGCAAAGGAGGCAGATCCCGAGCTGTTTATCGCGGGACTGATGTAATATGCTTAAGGTAGCAAAATTCGGCGGCTCGTCCATGGCGGACGCGGGCCAGTTCAGAAAAGTTAAATCGATCATCGACTCGGACCCCGCGCGGCGCGTCATCGTCGTGTCCGCGGCGGGCAAGAGATTTAAGGATGACCACAAGCTCACCGATCTTCTGTATCTGTGCCATGCGCACAAGAAATACGGCGTGAGCTGCGATCCGGTGTTTGAGATGATAGCGGAGCGCTACCGCGAGATCTGCGCGCAGCTTGAGCTCGGCGTTGACATTGACGCACGGCTCGCGGCGCTGCGCAGCGAGATCGAAAGCGGCATATCCCAGGACAAGCTCGTCTCGCGCGGAGAATATTTCTCGGCGCTTTTAATGGCGGACTTCCTCGGCTATGATTTTCTCGACGCGGAGCTGTGGCTGAAGTTTTCCTTTGACGGCAGCATCGACACCGAGCGCTCCTATGCGGAGCTTGAGCGCCTCGCCGCAGGCAGAAAAATCGTCACTCCCGGCTTTTACGGCGCAATGCCCGACGGCAGCATCCGCGTTCTCTCCCGCGGCGGCAGCGACGTAACGGGTGCGCTTGCCGCAGCGGCGCTCGGAGCGGACGTCTACGAAAACTGGACGGACGTTTCCGGCATACTCATGGCAGACCCACGCATAGTCGAAGATCCCGACACCATCGAGCGCATCACCTATAACGAGCTGCGCGAATTGAGCTACATGGGCGCGCAGGTGCTGCATGAGGGCGCGGTGTTCCCCGTCAGGGAGAAGAACATTCCGCTCAACATCCGCAACACGAACGAGCCCGACCACCCCGGCACGCTCATTATGGACAGCTTCCCCGACGAGGAAATTGACGACCGCTTCATAACCGGCATCGCGGGGCGCAAAAATTTCTCCATCATCACTGTTTCCAAGGCGGGCATGAGCTCGCAGATGGGCGCGCTGAGAAAAATGCTCGAAATCTGCGAAAAGCACGGCGTGAGCGTGGAGTACACCCCCTCCGGCATCGACAGTGTCTCCTTCGTCGTCTCGGCGGACAAGGCAAAGGACAGGATATATTCCATCGTGGGCGAAATTCGTGACGAGATTATCCCCGACAACATTCAGATAACGGGCGGCATCTCCGTCATCGCCGCCGTCGGACGGCGCATGGCGTTCCAGCCCGGCACCTCGGGCCGCATCTTCGCCGCGCTCGGCAAAAACGGCATCAACATCCGCATGATCTCTCAGGGTCCGGACGAGCTGAATATAATCGTCGGCGTAAATAACGATGATTTTGAGAGCTGCGTGCGCGTACTATATAACAGTTTCGTAAAGTGAGGTAATTACCATGAAAAAATACAATGTCGGCATTCTCGGCGCAACGGGCGCCGTCGGTCAGGAAATGATGAACATTCTGGCAGAGCGCAGCTTCCCCATTGCGGAGCTTCGCCTGCTTGCCAGCAAAAACTCTGCGGGCAAGGTCATTAACGGTCACACCGTCGTCGAGGCGTGCAGAGAAAACTTCGAGGGTCTCGACATCGTCCTCGGCGCGGCTGAAAACGACATCGCGGAGCGCTTTGCCGAGGATATAAAGGCTTCGGGCGCGGTTTTCATTGATAACTCCAGCGCGTTCCGCCTTTGCCCCGACGTCCCGCTCGTGGTTCCCGAAATAAACCCCGAGGACGTTAAGCTTCACAAGGGCATAATCTCAAACCCCAACTGCACCACCGTCATATCCTGCACCGCCGTCAACGCGCTCAACGCCGTCTCGCCCATCGAGAGCATGGTCGTGTCCTCGTATCAGGCGGTCTCCGGAGCGGGCGCGGCAGGTCCGAAGGAGCTGTTCGGCGAGGTCGAGGCGATAGCCAAGGGCGAGAGCTACGACCCCAAGGTCTTTGCGTATCAGATAGCGTATAACGTCATTCCGCAGATAGGCGGCGAGGAGTTCGGCGGCTACACCTCGGAGGAGATGAAGCTGCAAAACGAGGGCAGACGCATAATGCACCTGCCGGAGCTGAAGGTGAGCTGCACCTGCGTGCGCGTCCCCGTCGTGCGCAGCCACAGCGTGTCCATCTGCCTGAAAACCAAGGAGAAGATATCCGTCGAGCGTGCCCGCGAGGTCATTGCGGCAGCCCCCGGCGTGAAGCTCGTTGACGATCTGGGCGCTCTTAAATATCCCATGCCGCTGGACACTCAGAATCAGGACCTCGTCTTTGTCGGACGCATCCGCGACGATCTGACCGACGAGCGCGGGCTCAACATCTGGTGCTGCGGCGATCAGGTGCGCAAGGGCGCCGCGACCAACGCCGTGCAGATAGCCGAGCTGCTCTGCGCAGAGTGATCTCATAAATATATAATGTAAAGGAGCGAGGCGAATGCCCGCTCCTTTTCAGTGTGTCGAAAAAGTCATAAACTTTTTTGACACACTGAAAAAACGCCACATTTTTTGTGAAGCTTACGCTTCACGAAAAATCTCGCTTCGCTCGTCAAAAAGACCGGACGGACATTTTTGATGGCTATAATCCAACTTGAGGCGGGCTTTGCCCCCTCAAACTCCCCCCGCTGCGCACTTATCTTTCCTCGGCAGCATAGGTTTTTCGACGGGGTGATTTTACTCTCCCTCGGCAGCCGATGCATAATTTCCGGC